>NZ_CP077726.1 GCF_024730565.1 Clostridium sp. CM027 | reverse complement strand
TGTTAGCGGTAAACTAAAAGGGTGATATTTCGGCAAACAAAAAAGGAGAATAATTTCCAGTTAAGTACAATAATAATTCCTTCTCTGATACAATTAGAGATATATTTTACAGAGGGGGAATTTAAAATTGAAAGGATGGAATATGTTTAGTGAAATAAAACAATATAAAGCACTTGGATTTAATAAATCACAGGTTGAAAGAGCTCTAAATATAAATTACAAAACAGTTCAAAAGTATTGGGACATGGATCCTGGTGAATATGCTAAAGTCACTATTCAATCGAAGAATAGACATAAAAAAATTGATATCTACAAAGATGATATTTTAGAATGGATTACTGATTTCAGAGATATGTCAGCAGCACAAGTACTTGATTGGATAAAGGAAAGATATGGTGATGTAAAATTTAAAGAAAGGTCTTTAAGGCTTTATATTAGTAATTTAAGGAAAGAATACAATCTGCCTAAGGCTTCGCCAATAAGACAATTTGAGGAAGTACATGAACTTCCCATGGGCTACCAAGCTCAGGTTGATATGGGTCAAATATGGCTCAAAAGATTAAATGGAAACAAAGTAAAAGTGTATTGCTTTGCAATGGTTTTATCACATTCAAGGTATAAATACATACTTTGGACAGACAAACCATTTACTACCGCCTCTTTTATTGATGCTCATAATCGAGCTTTTGAATATCTTGGTGGTATGCCTATTGAAATAGTGTATGACCAAGATCGTGTGCTTGCAGTAGCCGAGAATTCTGGAGACATTATTTATACCGAAGGTTTTCAAAATTATATTAATACTATGAAATATAAAGTTAGGCTTTGTAGAGGTTTTGATCCTCAAAGTAAGGGGAAAATAGAATCTGTGGTAAAATACTCAAAATATAACTTTGCTATAAACAGAGTATTTATAGATGTTGATTCCTTTAATGAAGACTCATTCAAATGGCTAGATAGAACAGGCAATGGTAAAAAACATGAAATAACGAAAAAAATACCGGCAGAAGTGTTTGCTCTCGAAAAGAAACACTTGCTACCAGTACCTGAACTCTTTGAAAAAAATTCATCTAATACTAGTTTAACTTATGCTGTACGAAAAAACAATGTAATTTTGTATAAACAGAACAGGTATCAAGTGCCCAAAGGAACTTATAGCCCAGGTAAAGAACTTAAATTAATGATAAAAGGCTCCAAAATGAATATAGTTGATTTTGATACAGGTGTATTAATAGCAAGTCATCAAGTAAGCACAAGGCAGGGTGAACTTATAAAAATAATTCATCCCGAACGGGATATTCACAGTTCTATTGACCAAGTTTATGAAAGATTGTTTTTTGCTCTCGGTAAAACTGAAAATGCAAAAATGCTACTAGATGGCATAAAACGTGAAAAACCAAGATACTGCAAAGATCAATTTGGATCAATACTAAATATAGTACATTCATATGAAGCTTCGCTAATAGAACAAGCATTGAATTATTGTGTTATACGAAACTTGTGGAGTGCTGGAATGTTTAAAGAAACCCTTGAATATCTTGCGATACAGGATATTGCAAAAGTTGATAAAAAATCTGTAATTGATAAGTTATCTATACCATCAAAGTATAGAGGGTTAAAACCGGAAGTAAGAAGTATAAGTGACTATATTGATGCTTTGAAGGAGGACAAGCAATCATGGAGAAATTAGAATTAATCAAAGAGTATGCCAAAAATCTTAAGCTAAACTATTTAAATGTAGATGCAGATAAAATTATTGAAAAAGGCGAGTTAGGTAATGTTTCCTATCAAGACTTTCTGTTATCAATACTTAAAAATGAGGTTGGTTTGAAGGATCAGAAAACACAAGAAAAAAGACTTAAATATGCTGGCTTTCCAGTTAAAAAGACAATGGAGGAATTTGATTTTCTATTTCAAAAATCAATAACAAAGAAACAAATAAACAGACTCATGGAAATGGAATGGATAGATAGGATGTATAATCTTATATTTTTAGGCCCACCGGGCGTTGGGAAGTCTCACACAGCTATTGCCTTGGGTTATAAAGCCGTTGAGGCAGGTTATAAGGTAAGTTTTGTAACTATGGATAATCTGATGCATGTTTTGAAAACTCAGCAGATATCAAGAAAAAGCAAAGGTAAACTAAATAGAATCCTTTCTTCAAGTCTCGTTATAATTGATGAGGTCGGATATCTTCCTATAACTAGAGATGAGGCTAATTTGTTCTTTCAATTAATATCATCCCTTCATGAACAGGCATCACTAATTATAACTTCTAACAAAGGATTCGAAGAATGGGTAGAACTTTTAGGAGACCCAGCATTAACAACAGCTGTATTAGATAGAATATCTTATAGGTGCGAACTTTTTAACATGATTGGAAAGAGCTATAGGTTGGAGCACAGAAAATCTATATTTTAGCAGTTAAATGGGAAAAATATACTGGGATAAATTCAGTAAAATAGTTTGCCGAAATTTCTCCAAAAGTACTTGCCAATAACACCAGCAGTCAAAGGCTGGTCCATATCATATTTTCTCCTTCATTCTTCATACGAAAACCTGATGTGGCACAAGCTCTTTCACTGCTCTAGGTCCCAAATGAAGCTTTGAACAATCTTACTGGGGTACGGAAACGATTCGTGTAAAAAACTATAGTAGGAGTAAAAAAATGTAAATTTCATAATCTAGCTACTAAATATTAAGGTTATCCAAAGCATCAGATAAATCTTCAAATGTTGGCTTAACATATATTTGCGTCGTATTCAGATTAAAATGGCCCAGCAACTTTGATACTATGGCGATATCAATTTTTTTATGTCTAAGTAGTCTTGTTGCAAAATAGTGTCTAAAGGCATGAGGATAGATCTTAGTCTCTAAGTTAACTTTTTTAGCATATCGTTTAATCATTTTATTAATCCCATCTTGGGTAAGAACCCCTCTTTGGCCAATCCATAACTTGTTTTGAGGATTAACTTCTTTTATGTAAGCATTCAAAGATTCACGTACATCCTGGTTTAGAGGGATATCACGGAATTTTTTTCTTTTTCCTTGCCTAACATGAACCACTCCTTTGCGCTTAGAAATTGAAATATCCTGTATATCAAGGTTTATCAATTCACTAGCACGTATGCCCGTATTTAAAAACATTTCAATTATTGCAATGTCACGAAGATTATTCTTTTTATAAATCTCCCTTTTAAATCTATTTATTTCATTTGTGGATGGTGCTGATGGAGCAGTGTCTTTGCTTTGAACTTGGATTAATTTAAAATTTGCAGTAACATCTATCTTTAAATATTTTTTATCATATAAAAATCTACAATACGAAAGCATTGACATTATTCGTTGCTGTACACCAGCCGGAGCATATTTCTTGATATTTATCAAATAACCTTGATACTCTCTAATGTCCAACGTAGTAATGGCATAAGAATCATTTTCATTATAGCGTTCTTTTAGCCATTGAAGAAACTTAGACACATTTGGTTCATAAGCTTTCAGAGTACATTTACTATATTCTTTAGTTGATGATTTAAGATAATTGATATATTCATTAAGCATTTTGGTCACCTCAATATTTATATAGACAGTTTTAAGTAGGATATACCTGTGAATCTTATTAATATAGTATCGTTTTCAACCTAATCTGTCTACATAAAGTACATTATATAGACAGATTATGATATTATTTATTTAAAAAAGATATAGGAAGGTGCGAAATTTGGCAGGAATAAATGAAACAGCTTATCCAAGATTCAAAAGCACTATAACTGAAAATGATTTAAAAAATGTGTATACTCCTACATTCGAAAAAATACTATATGCAAATGAAGTAACACGAAATCAAAAAACTAGGTTGCAGTTTTTAATTATGTTAAAAGCCTATCAGCGTTTAGGATATCCTACTAATATCGTTGAGGTACCTCAAGCAATTATTAACCATATTGTAAATACTGTAGGAATAAATCATGTAGAATTTGAATTTGAAAAATACGATAAATCATTAACCAGGTTAAATCACCTTGATTTTATTCGCAAGTTCTTAAATATCAAACATTATGGCAAAGAAGCTATACACATTGCTATAAAAGTAGCAGCTGATGCATCTAAAACTAAAGATAATGATGCAGATATTATAAATATTGTAATAGACGAACTTATACATCAAAGGTTTGAGTTGCCTGCATTTAGTACGCTAATTAGACTCTCTAGAAAAGTTAGACATACGGTTTACACCGCTTATTACAAGCATGTTTCTGAAAATATAAGTGATGAAACAAAAAAGCTCATTGATAAACTCTTTTGTAATAATCAAACAGACACAACCACTGGATGGAATATTTTAAAAGAAGATCCTGGTAAACTTAACCCTGACAATCTTTCTCAAATTCTTGAAATTTTTGAAAGTATCAAAGCTTTTAATATTAAAGAACACATACTTTCAACTATACCAGACGTAAAACTGAAGCACTTTGTAAATGCTTCAGAAGCATTAAATGCCTCAAAAATGAAAGAGCTTGAAGAACATAAAAGATACACTCTTGCGGTTGCTTTTATTACCCAAAAATACGCTAACATTCTTGATGACATTGGCGAAATGTTTGTTAAATTAGTTAAGTCACGACAAAATAAAGCACGTGATAAGCAAATTAAATACAAGCTATCTCATTCAAAGACAGCTTGCAATTTAATAACCACTTTAAAAGATATTATGATTGCATATAAAACAGAAGGGAATAAAGAAGAGCGCTTTGACGCAATAGCTGAAGCTTTAAAGACACAAAACACAGTAAATCCAGATGAAATTATAAATAAATGTGAAATCCATAATACATATGCTGGAGATAATTATTTCCCATTTGCATGGGACTGCATAAAAGGAAAGTGCAGAGTAACTCTTTTTAAAGTTTTGGATAATGTAGAGTTATATTCCACAACACAAGATAAAACAATGGAGGACGTAATAACTATTATCAGGAAAAATAGAAAATCAGCTCGTTTAGAAAAAATACCGAAGGAAGAATTTAAGGATGTAGATGTAGACTTATCCTGGATTTCAGAAAAATGGACAAAATTACTTACGGGTCATACTGGTAAAGTAAATAATAATGAAGATCTAAATCGAAGGCGTTTTGAAATATGTGCTTTTTATGAAATTATGCAGGATTTAAAGTCTGGTGATTTGTGTATTAAGGGAAGTGATAAATATTCAGATTTCAGGGAGCAGCTTATAAGCCTAGAAGAATATGATCAGGAAATTAAAACTTATGGTGAGCAGGTAGGCATTCCGGTTACAGGAGTAGACTTTGCTCAGCATGTTAAAACATTATTAAGTGATGCAGCTAATAACGCTGATAAATATTTTCCTTCTAATCAATATTTGAGGATACAAAAGGGTGAACCAATTCTAACTCCCTTAAAAAAAAAAGAGGAACCAAAAGATTTAAAGCTAATAAAATCTTTACTTACAGACAGAATGAAACAGGTTAGCATTCTTGATATTTTATATACCTCACAGCAATGGTATAACTGGACAAAATTCTTCGGACCATTATCGGGATTTGATTCCAAGTTAGACGATCCAGTTGAAAGATATTTAACAACAGCGTTTTGCTATGGGTGTAATTTAGGGCCTTCTCAAACAGCAAATTCTCTGGATACTATTACGCGAAAGCAAGTTTCATACATCAACCAATGGCATATAAGTAGTGATAAGATAGACGATGCAACAAATCATATCATTAATCTATATAAAAAATTCAACATTTTAAAATACTGGGGAACAGGAGAACGGGTGGCTGCAGACGGAACGATATGGGAGATATTTGAACGAAATATATTATCGGAAAGACATATAAGATATGGCGTGAATGGTGCTATTGGCTATTATCATATATCAGATTTGTATATAGCTCTTTTTAGTAAGTTTATACCTTGTGGAGTGTGGGAGGGGGTATATATTCTAGATTTGCTTATGAATGAGAAGGTGGATATAAATCCTCACATTATTCATGCGGATACTCAAGGTCAAAATGAAACTATCTTTGGCTTATCTTTTTTACTAGGAATAGAACTCATGCCCCGTATACGTAATTGGAAACATTTAAAGTTTTATAAATCTGATAAAGCAAATACTTATGAGCATATTGACGAACTTTTTACAGATAACATTGATTGGGAACTAATTAAAACATATCTTCCTGATATGCTAAGAGTTGCTCTTTCAATAAAAATGGGAAGAATAACTCCTTCTACTATACTGCGTAAGCTTGGAAGTTACAGTAGAAAAAACAAGTTATATCAAGCATTTAGTGAGCTTGGGAAAGCTGTAAGGACTGGATTCCTGTTAAAATATATATCAGATATTGATTCAAGAAGAATTATTCAAGAAACCTCAAATAAGAATGAATCCTTTAACGGATTTACGAAGTGGATAAATTTTGGTAGTGATGGAGTCATTACGTCAAATAACCGAGAAGAACAACGAAAAAGGATAAAGTATAATCATTTAGTTGCTAATACTATTATATTTTATAACGTTTACCATATGTCGGAGATTCTACATGGTCTTTCATCTGAAGGTTATGATATAAATAAAGATATCGTAGCTTCATTAGCTCCGTATATGACGAGTCACATTAATAGATTTGGAAAGTACAGTATTGATAAGAATATAAAAATCCCAGAATTAAAATTTGATATAGATGTTTAAGAAAACTTAGTTTATTAATATAAACTTCTCTTAATCGTATAGGCTAAAACATTTTATTTATGTTGAAAAACCATAGTATATGTAAAATTTTTACTCATACTATGGTTTTTTACACGAATCGGTGCCATACCCCATAATGTGATATTGGAGAAAATGGATATATCAGAAACAGCAATAAAAAATGTTTCGAGTGATGTAAAACAGGTTAAAGAAATTGTTGAGGTACTTGAAGAAGTTACTGGGAAACACGAAATTAAAATAAAAGTATTAGAACGTAGACCAGTATAATAATACATTCATTGCAGATTACCAAAATAACGATAACTCCGGGGGGAATAAACACTAGCTATATTAATGCTTTACACTGATGTTATATGTTTTTTCGAGTTAGAACTGTTTAGTATTAATTCTAAGGCAGAATGTTTTGATAAAATATATTTTTGGTAACAACTGTCTTAACGTATATTTCCAGCATTTTGCGGGCACTACCACTTAGTGGCTGTCCAAGCTGCAAAAGCATTGGATAATCCGGCTAAAAGAGGCGGTATCTGTGAAGATACCGCCTCCCTATTATTTTAGTTAGCTTCAACACTAAATATTTCTTTTTTCTTCCTAATAAAGATAGCCATAAGTACAGGCATTATCAAATTACTAAGCATCCAAGGGCTGAATCCAACACTAACAATTGAATATGCTATTTTGGCTACTATACCAATAAAATAGATATATATCCCTAATTCCTTCTTCATTAAAATTAAAATAACACCTGAAATTATTATTATAGTGATTAATAACCCAATAACTAAAGCAAGAATTGTCATTTCAGGAAATCCCACTTCTTTACGCAAAGCATTAGTCTCACCAATATTTAGCATGTTTTTTATTGACGTTATTAATCCAAAAATGCTAAATATCAATGTAATTATTGATATTGTTTTTATACCTGCTCCGACTTTTGATTTCTGAATGTTTTCCATAATGTTGCCCCCTATAAACCTAATTTTTATAATAATGGGGTAGGGCTCGCAATTTGTGCAAAAGTACCGTTAAGAAAACTTGGTTAACATTTAAGTGAATATATACCAAATATAATGAATTCCATAAAATTCTAATGTAATAAAATACAATAAATATTACATTAAGTAATCTACTCTTAACCCTTGATAGTACTTAATTATCAAAAGAGTTAAAACTAATTTAAATTAAGTTTATAGTTTTAATGTAATGTTTTAGTCCAAACTCTCACTAAAATATTACATTAATAATTTACTACATAAAAATATTAAAAACTTAATGTTTTTATGTAAAATATATCTTGGAACATATTAAAAAGCCTTATTCAGCATTGGGTTTTACAGTAACTTGAAAATGTGTTAATTGATTTTTCTTAACGTGACTTTTGCACGAAAAGAGAGCACTACCCCATAATGGATTTCACCATATTTCTTTAATAAATTTATTTGTAAATCGTTTTAATTGGATTAATGTTCGATGCATCAATAGCTGGAACAATTCCGAAAATCACTCCAATAAAGATGTTGCAGTAGCTCCTACAATACTATCTAGACTCATGACTTATGGAAAAGGCAATAAGTTTTACAGGGAATTAATCTACAAAATATACCCAATAAGCCACCCATACCGGTAACCATAATTGCGTCTAAAAGGAATTGGAGGGTTTGTTCCAATAGCACGTCTAGTACCAATTTCTCTTCTCCGATCATTTAATCCTTTTCTACTTTTAAAGATATAGTTGTCGTGTCCAATCTTATTTAGTTTTATCTTCTTTTCTTTATTTGTTTTTGATCCTGCAGCACAAAATAATCTTTAAAATTAAAATTTTCAGTTAAAACATCGCTTACACTAATTACATCACATTAAGACACATGTTATCAAAATGCTATACTTCTACTTTAACTAACTTGTTTTGAGCAAAAAAATAATGGATTTATCGTTTAGTGATTAAACCCTAGATATATCAATGGTTTACCCAGTGATTTTAAACTATTTATAAGATATTAAGGGGTAACTTACTACCACTTAATATCTTATTATCTATTTTGATTGGGAAGAAATAAGTTGAGTTTTTAAATTAACACGCTGATTTAATTAATTTTACGGCTGTACCATATACAGTAACTTCAGCGGTTCCATCAACTATATTTGAACTTGTAAATCTTGTTGAAATAACAGCATCAGCGCCTAATAGTTTTGCCTGCTCTTTTAATCTCTCTAAAGCAATTGTCCTAGCTTCAGTAATCATTTCAGTATAAGATTTCAATTCTCCACCTACCATATTTTTTAACGAACTCATAAAATCTTTTCCAGCACCCTTTGAATTAACTATAGATGCAAATACTAGTTCTAAAGGTTTGATTTGATATCCACTTATACAATCATTTGTTAAAATAAACATAATTACCACTCCTCATTATTTATTATTCATATTCGTTTACATTCTATATTTAATACACATTCCCAATCATAAGTTCTCTATATTGGCCCTATTTCAATACTAGATTTATATATTTTACATTCAGAGTTCGTAGAAGCGTAAATAATCTCTAAAGCTTCATTGTTAGACTCAAATGTAAAATTCAAATTTGCAATACGGTATTTCATTTTTAAAACACCATCTGTACTTGAATCTCTTAAGTATATTTGTTTTTTAATGTGATATTTAATAAAATAATTGACATTATTTCTATCGTTAAAGCATTATACATATTAATAGTATATACGTATCGATTAAAATAAAAAACAATAAATACACTGAAAATGGAAGGTAAACTACTAATTAGATCCTTAAATCCCAATTGAATATTAGTGCTTACTTCAAATTCGTTTGATCTTAATTCTACACTTTTATTACTAAACATAAATATAATGTTATTAAACGCTATAATAAATGTAGCTAAAACTAAACTACTAAAATAAAATTCATAGGATAAAGATGATCTAGTTATTATAATTTCTAACAAAAAAACTATAAAAACTAATATTACAACTAAAAATAAAGAAATTATATTTTTAGATATAATATATTTTAAAGTTGTTTTATTTTTTTTTAATTCAATAAAATCTTCTTTAATTATATACTCTGCAACAAAATTATATCTGCAAACCATAGTTACTAACATTAAAATCCCTAACATATAGCCAGTATTGAAATCTGGTAAATCTAATCTTAGCATTAAAAAAATTAATGTTAATCCTAAAACTAATGCTAGTATTTCTTTAAGAGTAGCATCAAAGAACTGCTTTATATTTCTCATTAAATACATAATAAAATATCTCCCTCCCAACATTTTCATCATTTGATTATATGTATGTTTCCTCATCTTTTGAAGAAATTTTGTTGATTCTTTCTCAAAACAGCTCTAAAATTAGCGCTGAATATCTGTTTTATGTATATAATATCTTTATTATTTCTTATTTATTTGTAGTTTTCTACTCTTTCCAGTAAAATAATTATAAATATTTATACACAATTATTTTATCGGAAGGTATTTCATAAGCTACAAAAAATATTTAACAGCCCAACCTATACAGTTAAAACATGTATATGGAATTAAACATATTATAACGCATATTAATGTAGATTTGTAATTAATTTTCTTTTTTATATATATTCCAATTATACATAGAGTAAAGAGATTAAATACAGTTAGCAATAACTTAGATATATTACTCCAATTATTCTTTAAAAATTCAAACCCGCTAACAAAATTAATTATACAAAATATTACAAGTAATAATAAACTATTAAAAAGCGAAGCTAAAGAATTAACCGATAAAAACTCATGTACTTTCATCCTTTCATTAAAATTGCTTCCTAAAAAAAACAATTGTATAATCTGATAATTTATTATACAAGCAATTATACTAAATATAGTTAATATAATTGTTAAAATTATCATAACTATTATAATCAAATAATCTATTTTATCATAATCCTTTATTATTAACAATATCATTTTTTTAACTATAAAGCTTGATATAAGTACTACTATTAATTTAGAAACAAACATTGCTACAAATGGAAAGTATTTATTCTTTTGTATATTCATTCACTTATTTTCCTCCAATTAAATACATATGCTCAAATATTTTTTGAGATACGGATATTTCAATTATTGCAGAAACAACTAATATTGGAATAGCTGCAATAATTATTTTAATATATTCTTTATATAAGTGCGGTGTATTATATTCAATATTAAATATCTTGTTAAACCATTTTTTTAATATTTTAATAGAAATATTAAGAATTAGTATCATTACTATAATTTCTCCTATTCCATGTAATAGCGTTGGAAATAGTATATTAAAAAAACCTTGATCTAATCTTACTTGAGATTCTCTTATAGCGTATCCAATACTTATAAGATTCATAGAAATAGCTATTATGCTTAAAATTCCTCCAAATATGGAAAATATAATATCAATCATACTAACAGTAAAATTGTGAATAAATATATCTTTTATTGTTAATTTATTAAATACATAATATTTTTCAATTTCAGTAATAGTTATATATCCGTAAAAATATCCAATTCCTAATAGTATAATAATAAAAACTATTATGCTACTATAATAGTTTTTATTATCTTTTTTTAACATTTAAAAGTTTGGTGTGAGTTTACAGATACTCCAAAAAACCTTAGCTGGTACTGCTCCTGGAACAAATGCACAAATGACATCTACAACTGACCAAGCTAATGATAACCAATCCTTAGTTTTTATCTGATAACTTTTGGATACTAACAAATATACTTTATCATATATTTTAGCATATTTTCCTGCCGGTATAAAACCTGCCGCTTCCCACATTACACTAGTAGTAAAAGTTCTCCATGTGGTTTTTCCCATACATGCGCTCACTCCATAATTCAAACTAAGTTTCTCGCTATTGTCGTTCATATTATAATTTTTTTCTTGTACTATATTTTGTGCAGAAACATCTCCCTCTGCTTGTCCTATTGATGCAAAAGCTGAAAAAGTATTTGTTACAAAAAATATTACAATGATTAGTACCCCTATAACTTTTTTCATTTCAGAATTCCCCCTCTAAATATCTAGTGTAGCTCACGCTATCCTCCTTCAAATTTAACACATTATTTAACAAAACGCAATGCAAAATACATATATGGTGTATTTTCACAAAAGTATAATAAAATGATGAATAATGCATTTTCGACCTAATTTATATATATCGAAAAATGAAATAAAGTAAAAGTAGCGCACGTATTTGTCAAGTGAAAACTCCCCCCCGTATTTTGTACACAGTTGCATATATACATTCCGATAAATTAGTTAATTAAGGTATGAGTTTTTGGGAAATACACCATATTTAACCATTAATTAACATGAAATTACATTAAAGCTTATAATATAACCCCAAACGCATGAAACGTCTGTATCGTGACATAAAAAGTACATTTTGCAACTTTTATATTAAATTGTAATATTAAAATAGCCCCAAAGTGAAAGTAACACAAATGTAATTGAGTTACTTTCACATTGATGCTATTGCCTACTCCTTTAAAATTTCAATTTGAATGTAACATAACGTGTTGACTCTTTACTTTGTATGTATTACAAATCAGTCTTAATATAATAATAAGACTCAGCAGTCAAAGGCTGGTCCACATCATCTTTTCTCCTTCATGCTTCATACGAAAATCCAATGTGGCACAAGCTCTTTCACTGCTCTAGGTCCATAAGGAAGTTTTGGACAATCTTACTCACTATCTAGAAGTAACCTAGTCTATTAAAGTAACTAAGCATTCATCTTTCTATTTAGCATTAGCTGCAGTCAGTAAACTAGTCCAAAGCAAATGAAATATTCCCCCTTCCCCCAAGGGTAACAAACCCTACTGCAATGCAGCAGGACTTGTTTTTTTTGTCTTCAAAATACTAATATTTAAAAAAATCCACATGTTTAAATCATCTCCTGCGGAGATGCATTGACGACTTCAGAAGGATATTTATACCCTCACTGAAGTTTTCTATTTGTTCGGGTAGTAACTCCTACTTATAAACGTGGGAGACTTTCCTTCTGAAATGTCGTTAAAGATAGAACCTCGCGATCCTCGGGTGAAAAATGGACAGGTTTGTCACCTCAGATTAGCAGATCAGGAACTTCTATTTCATGAATTTAGAATTTCAATAAAATAAATTTATAATAGAGGTCAAAAAACTCGTCCATTTTTCACGGCAAATAGACAGGCCCATCAGCCACTTCGTCCCTCAGTAGCTGGGCTAGTCCATTTGCAAGCATCCTACAAGTTTCAGAAAAATAATTAGTTATCGTGTTTTCTCTTTTAAAACTTATAATTTTATTGTTATAGTAAATAGATTTTATAAAGCCTTAATATAATAATTAGTAATATCTTTTATATCTATTGTAGTTACTAGTAGTATAGCGAATTTGGAAGGACAAGTTCTGGGCACGTATACCGTCACCCAAAAAAGAACAAGCTTCAGCATAAGAATTTCTAAGCTTACCCTGGTTTTCGTCCCTCAACCCCTGGTAAACTAAGAAATTCTAATGATAAAGCTAGTCCTTTTTGGGGTACCCGAACGGCGTGCGTCAATTCTAATTAGATTTTAATTAAATTTAATTCAATCATTCTATATAAATAATCAAAAAACCTAAGTCTACGCACGCATCTGTAGTTTAATCATACCTTTAAATCTAAATACGGACATCGCCGATGGACAAGCCCAGGGCTGGTCCACCTTGAACAAGTTGTGATGAACCTACAACTTGCACAAGGTGGCTGGGTATTTCAAATATACGTGCGTAGTATTGTTTACATCTGATACGCATGTAATTTAGCTATGGCAGCACTTCGCATAATAAATTTTGCTACCAATAGGGGTGCAGGTAGTAACGGAACCAAAAACTGCTATAAGTGTGTAAAAAAATGGAATTTTAAACTTAAATACCTGTTTATCATCAATCTGGGGTATAGGTAGTAATGGAACAGTAATCGGCTATAAGAGTGTAAATATATGGTTGTAATAAGTCTACCGTGTTCATAGCAAGGGGGTTTTTGCCTATCCCCCCGAAAAGGTAAGTTAGTGTAAAATAGTAGGGGGCTCGCCAACATTTATCTGAATCACACCAACAGTAATAAAAAATTCTTTAAATCAAGTATATCAGTATCATATACATTGATAGTTCGTACTCTATAGTATTGACAAAAGGGTTTAAATAATGTATATATAGTATATATACATTATGCTCTTTAAAGTTAAATAAAGAGTTTATTAAAAGAAACTGGTAGGAGATAAGACATGGACATTACTATTATAATTTCAAATTTATCAAATGATCCTATATATCTGCAAATTATTGATCAGATTAAAGGACTGATATTTTCTGGGGAAATAAAAAAAGGTGATACACTTCCATCTATGAGAAATTTAGCAAAGGATCTTCAAATAAGTGTAATTACCACAAAGAGAGCTTATGAAGAATTAGAGAAAGAAGGGTTCATTATTTCGCTTACAGGTAAAGGGTCATTTGTATCAGGTCAAAATAAGGAGTTACTTCGCAGGAAAAAAATGAAAATTTTAGAAGAAAAATTAAACGAAGTTTTAAAGGAAAGTAAAATACTTGATTTATCTATGGAAGAAATAATAGATATAATGAGAAATCTTGAGGGGGATGTAAAATGAGCAGTGTATTAGAAGTTAGAAATCTAAACAAGTCTTATGGTGATTTCTGTTTAAATGGATTAAACTTTAAGCTTGAAAAAGGATATGTAATGGGATTTATAGGACCAAACGGATCAGGAAAAAGTACCACAATAAAAGCAATTATGAATTTAATAAAAAAAGATAGTGGAAGCATCAGTATTTTTGGTATGGACAGCGTTAAAGACGAAAGGGAAATCAAAGAAAAAATAGGATTTGTTTATGATGAAAATATATTTTATGGCATGCTTACCATAAATGAAATGAAAAATATTATAGCAGGTTTTTATACAAAGTGGGATGAAAACAAATTTAAGGAGTATATTAAACATTTTGAATTAAATCCCAATAAGGTGATAGATAAGCTTTCAAAGGGAATGAAAACAAAATTCGCCTTAGCATTAGCACTCTCCCATGGAGCTGAACTTATTGTTATGGATGAGCCTACTTCAGGACTTGATCCTGCTTTTCGAAGTGAACTTATGGATATTTTATATAATATTATTCAGAATGAAGAGATGTCAATTTTTTTCTCTACACACATTACGGAAGATCTTGAAAAAATTGCAGATTATATAACTTTTATTAATAAAGGAAGTATGGTGTTTTCTGAGTCTAAGGAAGAAGTGCTACAAAAATACACAATAGTGAAAGGTGCTTCTAAACTTTTAGACTTAAATATACGAAAGGAATTTATAGGTATAAGGGAAACTGCTTCCGGGTTTGAGGCATTAACTGATAATAAAGATAAAGCAAGGATTTTATTTAATGATAATTGTAAGATTGAAAAAGCATCACTAGAAGATATTATGGTTTATACAATTAGGGGTGATATTCATGTTTAATCTTATAATGAAAGACATTAGAATTCAAAGAAAGGATAAAACCGTATTTATATTTTTATTTTTAAACATATTAAACATATTTATATTTCAAAACAATTATGCACCCACTATATTGTTATGTTTTTTAAGTATATATCTACTGGTAGTTTATGCTAATGCTTATGATTTTAAATATAACAGTGAACTAATGATAAATAGTTTGCCTGTTAATAGAAAAATTGTGGTGGCTGCAAAATATTTATCAGTATTTGTATTCCTTATCTGTGCTATATTAATAACACTTATCATGGGCAGTTTATTACATTTTGTTGCTCCAACTTTAGTAAATAAAACCCTAGGTATAAATACTATTTTTATTGAGTTTTTTATCGTATGTGCTTATTTCTCTGTTTTCTTCCCATTTTATTATAAACTCGGATACCTCAAATCAAGGTGGGTGAATTTTATAATTATGGCTGTAATGGGAAGTCTTATCTCTATCGCAAATGAGATATTAACGAATAATACAATCTTTGGGGTTAATTTTGGATTACTGCAAAGAATCGTACTGATAGCCATACCTATAATTTTTATAGTAGTCTCATTCTTTGCTTCAATTAAAATATATTTAAATAAGGAATTTTAATTGGTTTTATGGCATTAGTTAAACATCCATATGGAATAGGGGTATATATTGACAAAAAAATAAAATGGTACAGAATTATGGAGACAAGCTTGTTTAAAATAGAATATTAATGATATGAAAAGAGGGGAATTGTAAATAATGCGTAAAACACATCTTATTGGTAATGTTCGCTATTTTGGCGCTATATTAATAGTAATGCAGGGCATTTTAATTGCCTTGCTTTCTATTTTCATGCTAAATAGCACGTATACTGATCAATGGAATAAATATTTAAAAACAGATTCTTCACTTGATGTGCATCTTCAAAATATCTCTGAGAGTCATAACGACAATATTGAAGAATTCCTACATAGTGAAGCATCTAAAAAAAATCTACTTATAGCCAGAAAAGATTTAGCGTTAAATGATAAATCTATGTTTTCAGGCTATACTTTTGGCATATATGGTGATGTTGAAAATAATGAGGTTTCATTTGAATTTTATGGTAAAAAAGTTATTGATAAAGATATGCTTAATAAGCTCCTTTTATCAAAAATGGATGAAAGTACTCTTGGTATAGATAAAGGTAGCATTTACAGTGTTGGTGAAATTCCTTCATTCAGATTTGGAGAAAAAACGGTTTTTAAAAAGTTGAACCGCTTAATAAAAGAAAGTGGTACTATCAACGGAGACTACGTTGTCCTTGGATTAAAGGCTAGTGATAAAAATGCTTTTGTACAAGAATTGGCTTTAGCCTGTAATGTGCCCGCTGATAATCTACTCAAAGAAATGAAAGGTTCTAGTGTAGAAAATAGTGTAATGAGAACAATAATACTTGTACTTATTTTTGCACTGATAATTTTAAATGCTGTGTATTTTATGATTATAACTATACGTAACATAAGTAAAAGTGGTAAATTGGCACTTTTAGGATGGTCAAAAACCGCATATTGTACTGGAACCTTAGGAATATTTATTGTTTATGCACTGCTAAATATTCCAATTCAAATCCTTATAGGAATTTTGCTTTCTGGTTGGAGCAAAATAACAGGTTTATTTATTAGTTATTTCATATTATTTGCAGTTATAAATGTTATATTGGTAACATTAGAAATCGCAATTTCTGCTATAATTCAGATATCAGTTAATCCACTGAATGCAATTAAGGGCAGAATACCCAAAAATATATTATATATTTTCGGGGTACTGGCGTATATTGGAGTAAGTGTGGGGATTGTGTTTTGTTGTATTTATGTAGACGCTCCTATGAAGGACGTATCAGAAAATGCAAAACTTTCACAAATGTGGAGTAATGTATCAGAGTATCAGATTTTAAAAAGCATTTCTGTTGGGTATGATCAAAGTTCTATTACTGGAAATTCAAAATATCTTAATCAAAGTTTATATGACTGGTACAAAGGGATGTATGATGATAATGGAGTATATCTAATAAATACAACCTATTATGATAATGAACAGTTAGATGGATGGAAACAAAATAATGTATATGAAAATAGTCCTGAAAAACCATTTTGGTATTTTTCATATTCCGCAAATTATATAAAATCTCTAAATTTTAATGTTGATAGTAGAATTATAAATGAGGCGAAATCTGGAACAAGAGTTTACCTTATCCCAAAATCTTATTCAGAAAATGAGAAAGTTAAGTTGAAAAACTGGCTCACAGAATCATCAACAAAAAAACCACATGAAGGAGATATCAGTACTGTATTTAATAAAGAAAAGAATGTGAAATTTGTAGAATATACGCCTAAAGATAACATGTTTACATGGAATCCAAATTCAACATATGAAAATGCATGTACTAATCCGGTTATTTATATATGTACACCGGAAAATATGACATATTTTGAATCAGAGAGTCTTAACGCAAACGGCTTTAATGGTTATATAAAATTTGTTAATAAAGCGGTAGCAGAAAAACATTTGGATACAAATATACTTAAAAAATATAAATTAAATGACAACAATCTTGAATTTGTAAGTACAGAAAAATATATCGATGGATTACAGAAAGATTTAAGGACTACAATTGCATGGTTTGGAGTGGTATTTTTAATATTAATGCTTATCCTTCTAGGGATATTAATTGCTCTTGCAACAGTTTTTAGAATTGCAAATCAGGAAAAAATTAATGTTAAGAAATTTTTAGGCTATGGATTTATTAATTTATATCACATGCCAATTATTATGCTTATTTCTGTTATATGTATTGAGTTGATTATTATGCTTATTATGCATTCTAAGTTTGGTTTTCTACTAATGCTTATCTTGGCAGTAATTCAGATACTTATTTTTTCAAGGTATATGACTAAATGTGAAATTGAAAAAATACGTATGGCTTTTAAAGGAGATTAAAATTATGGAAAAAGCAATAGAAGTATTAAATGTTACAAAGAAATTTGGGAAAAGATATATATTTAAAAATCTAAATTTGTCCGTTGAAGAAGGAGAGTTTATTTCAATTGTTGGACCAAGTGGTTGTGGAAAATCAACTCTCCTAAATATGATAGGCCTTTTAGAGTCAATCGATGCAGGTCAGATTAAGCTAAAAGGAAAAGAAATTCCTAAAATAAAAAGTAACCAATCTACAATGCTAAGGCGCAATACAATTAATTACTTATTTCAATCATTTGCGTTAATCAATGATATGACAATCTATCATAACCTTTTTCTGGCAATGAAATTCTCTAATATCACTACAAAGGAAAAGGATACAAGAATAGAGGAAATATTAAAAAAGGTTCATTTAGAAAAAGTTAAAGATGAAAAAGTTAATACACTCTCAGGTGGTGAACAGCAAAGAGTAGCCCTTGCAAGAACAATACTCAAGCCAGGTGATATCATTCTTGCAGATGAGCCAACTGGATCTTTAGATTCTGCGGCTGCTGAAATAGCATTTAATCTAATTAAGGATTTAAGCAAACAGTATAGAAAAACTGTAATGATGGTTACGCATAGTAAACATTTAGCAAATCAAACGGATAGAATAATTAACATTGTGGAGTGTTAATATGATGGTAAATTGCGTAGTGACAGGGTAGCTACCGTGTACTGCAAATTAGATGTAAATTAATCACAAAACTACCCCTCTAAAAAGGTATATTAGGGTCAAAATATATTATTAATGTGGATTTTGAGTGTTTTGAAAGTTATACAATGTATTTGTGTAACTTTCATTTTCCTTATTTAGCAACGTTTTCGAATGTTTTGTATAAAAAGCATAAATTGAATGTTACATAATACTAACAATTGATAGTGATATGTAAACTAAGTTCTACTTTGATTTTAACTCATCCATTTCAACGTGCTAATATACCTTTTTGGAGGGTAAGGTAAAAACACCCATCATCAATTTTAAGAAAAGAAAAAAAGGCATTGCTGCCTTTTGGGTTGTTGAACAATATTAGAAAACCATGTAATAATTTACGAACCAATCTATCTTTCTGATAACAATTCTAACGCATCATTAGCCATTGTTAAAATATTATGCTGAATGTCATATGCGTTTTTCAAATCTTCTTTATTATACCATTTGAGAATTTTAGATTCCCCGTCTCCTGGTATTGTATCAAAAGATTTTGCAGTTGCATAATAAACAAAGTCTATATGATAATGTTCTGGATTTATTTCACCGAAAATTGTGTGCATAGGATTTATCAACAATTTTTCTCCTACTAATTCGCATGAATTCTTAAGCTGGTTATTTATTGGATTGTATAAATTTATTTTCAAACCTGATTCTTCTTGTGCTTCACGAATACATGCCTCTTCTGGCAATTCATTTAATTCGATATGCCCACCTAAAGGAAGAATTTTTTTAGCCTTCTTATGTAAATGTAATAATACTTTATCTTTATATACTATAAATACGGAAACTGTAAAATGCCTATCCATCCCATATCACCCTCCAAATTTTATACTGAGTATTTTGTCATATTTTACAGTTGCGACTTAATCACTAGAAAT
Source organism: Clostridium sp. CM027 (assembly GCF_024730565.1). Classification (NCBI taxonomy): domain Bacteria; kingdom Bacillati; phylum Bacillota; class Clostridia; order Eubacteriales; family Clostridiaceae; genus Clostridium; species Clostridium sp. CM027. The sequence continues at coordinate 59,709 of NZ_CP077726.1, read as the reverse complement.
ATAATACCATTAAATACTATTTTTACAAACCAATACAGCCTATCTATATACATTTCATAATTTAGTTTGATGTTAAAACTAATTACTCTCCGTAAAGGTGTACCTTTTTAAACAGTATATAGAGCGTTCAATATATTTAGTTTTTGCATTTTTGAACGTTCAAATTAAATAATTGGTATTTTCAAACGCTTGTTGTGTACACATTAGGCTTAATCGCAACCATATATTTACATGCTCATAGCCGATTACTGTTCCATTACTACCTATACCCCAATATGTATATTCTCAATTAGAGGTCCAAAATAGCAATTGTATGGTGTCTAATTACATATACAAGACTAGGAATGAGGGTATAGGATAGATACAAGCACATAATAAATGATGTGAATTTTAGGTTTCACGTCATTTGTTATATCCCGTCCTTATTTATTATATTTTGTTTTTTATATAATCTTTCATAGATACGAAATATCTTTTGTTATGCTATTGCATTACAAAAACCATCGCTAAAAATGTGACTAATTTGTAAATTTTCATATTTTTAGCCTCTATTATACCACAAAATAAGGAAAATTTCAAGTCTTGTACTGTTGATAATGAAATGGTATTAATTATTAGAGGTGATAATTTTATGGATAAAAAAAGCATGACCGCATTGATAAGCGCATTTTCAAGGGCATTTCATTCAGTACAAAATACAGAAAAAGTATTTGACGATTACTTGGCAAAAGACATTTTAACTGAGAACGAATACGAACAAATTTCAAGTAATATGTCAAAGGGAATCAATTTTTTCAATCCATCATTTGACGGTACACCAAAAGAAGCATTACATTGGATTGTAGATAATCAGTTATCTCCAACGCCACTTGGTAGATCAGCATTTGCGGAAAAAGCACTTGAAAATGCTGTGAGAGTTGGCGCAAAGCAATATGTAATTTTCGCTGCCGGTTATGATACATTTGCATATCGTCAGCCTGATTGGGCATCAAACATTCAAATTTTTGAACTTGACCATCCGGCCACTGGTTCTGACAAACAAAAGCGTATTCAATCAGTATTATCAGAAAAACCTACCAATCTGCACTACGTATCAGTTGATTTTACAGAAAACAACTGGGAAAGCAATTTAATTGCCTGCTTTGAATTTGATCAAAGTAAAATCAGTTTTTGCAGTTTGCTTGGTATAAGCTACTATTTGTCTAAGCGGACTTTTGCTGAAACACTCAACACTATTTCATGTATTGTGCCAAAAGGTAGTATTATTATTTTTGATTATCCAGATGAGGATTCATATACCCCAAAAGCAGGAGAACGAACCAAAAAACAAGTAGCACTGGCTGGTGGGGCTAATGAGAAAATGCTTGCAAGCTATTCCTACTCAGAGTTGGAGAATTTATTATCTGATAGTAATTTTTTGATTTATGAGCATTTGACACCAACTGAGATAACAGATCAGTATTTCAAAAAATATAATAAATTAAATCCAGATCATCCTATAACAGCCTTTGATAATGTAAATTACTGTTTAGCGGTGAAAAACTAAAATCAAAATGAAGTAACCCCATATCATTATTAGATGTGGGGTTTAATATATGAAAGATGTCGTGAAAGTCTGTTTTCATAACATTTGTTGTGTTTTCCTTGACTGATAAAATTACACTTTAAGGGGGAATGGTCTAAGATTTTTTTATTGGATTATAGTTAGCACTCTTTGTAAAATTCCCGCTAAATAATAGTAATATATCGTACATAATGGTATTATTTACTTGTCAATTAATCCGTAATTGTATAAAACAACGAAAGAAATAAGGATTATTTTAGGAGTGGTTCTATGAAAAAATGTATTGTAATAATGGGATAGTCAAAAAATTAGCATAATTCATTAGCATAATACAAAGGAGAGAGGTAAACATGACTATTCCAAATACAAATAAAGAATATCCAAGAAATAACGATTACCAAACAATATATCTTAAAAATGTAATTACAAGAGATAATATAAAAGTTGGAGATTATACAATATATAATGATTATTATAATGATCCAAGGGATTTTGAAAAAAATAATGTATTATATCAGTATCCTGTAAACAATGATAAATTAATAATTGGGAAATTTTGTTCAATTGCATGTAAAGCGAAGTTTCTCATGACAAGTGGAAATCACACAATGAAATCACTATCTACTTATACATTTCCAATATTTTATGAGGAATGGGGCTTAGACGTCGGCCATATAACAAATGCTTGGGATAATAAGGGGGATATTGTAATTGGAAATGATGTGTGGATAGGTTATGACGCTATAATTATGGCAGGTGTGAAAATTGGAGATGGTGCAATTATTGGAACTAGGGCAGTAGTTACCAAGGATGTTCCGCCATATACTATTGTTGGAGGAGTACCCTCTAAAGTTATAAAGAAAAGGTATGATGATGACATAATTTCTAAATTGCTTAAAATTAAGTGGTGGAATTGGACATATGAAAAAATCCAAGCAAATATTAAATATATTCAATCAGGAAACATTGATAAGTTAAAGTGATAGTTTAAAAATATCAACTCATGTAAAAGTGAACAACTCAAGTAACCCCATATCATTAGATGTGGGGTTTAGTGTATTAAGGATGTACTAGTAATAATATTTATTGCGATTGCAACGATGTTAATGTCTTAAATGACGTGAAAGTAGATCTTTCACGTCATTTCTCTAAAGAACAAAAGGATGCTTTTCGTAAAATGGATATCACAAATCCTATAGTTGAGGATGGATATATTGGCATTGATACTCAAAAGGACAACATATATTAATTTACTACTCCATTCAGATTTGATTGAAGTATTACCTTTATGTAGGGCATTCGCCTATTTCCAAATAGAATCACGAGGAATGATTTTCATAAGACATATATCGTCACCCATTTTTATACTTTTTAATAATTCTACAACGACTTCACAGCCAAAAGCTTTTTCGAAAAGAACTTTACTGTACCCTACAGTGCATTGACACCATGTATCCGTATTTAATTTATTCACATCGGCAAGCATCGGACAAGGGCAAAACGGAAATTGTAGATAGAGTTCCCCATTTGTGTATGATAGTCCAGCTGCCTTTGCTTTATCTTGGTTTGCAAATTCTTCTAAATTAGACGATGATGCAACCAGTTCTTGCACTAACGCTAATTTTTCATCCATCCCATATCCACATTGACAGTTCATTCTAATCTGCTTAACGGTAGACCTATCAAAGTTGCTTTCTAGTCTGTTCATGGTGGATTTCACCCATGTCGCATTATCTTCTGATGAAGATAGTTCGTGTTCTCCATATACAATTTTTGTTGCCATTTTATCGTCACGCGCATTTTTTACGGCACCAAAAATTACTTGCTCTTGGATTTTTCTAATATCAAACATAATAAAACCTCATTTTCTCAATTTTTTGTGAGCTGTGGTTAAGGTACTCTGTCTTTTTACCACACTTCTTACAATATTAAATTGTAGGTGGTGGGGATAGGTACTGTATATCCAAGGTTAACTTTTGCATGAAAAATTCGCCTCCATATTAACAATTAATAGGGAAGATAACGGGTGGATTGTCACAAAATTTTTTCATCATAAGTCCTCCTAATCTAGTATTTTTTCTACTTGAATTGTACCATCCGAGCATTCAAAACTAAACCTTAAAGACAGTTAATAAAAAAAAATGAGCCAATACAGTAATAAAACTGCATTGGCTCATTTCGAAAATTAAATACTATTTTTTTTGTTCCCTAATTATCCTTTGTATACTTTTCAAGGATAAAAAATATTTTTTAGATAAATCTTGTGAATTATTACCCGCTAAATAGTCTTCATAAATATGTGTATTTCGTTTATATAATTCTTGTCGGGTAGAGGTTTTGGCTCCCCATTCTTTTTTATTGCTTGGTTTTCTTGGAATATAGATAAACTCACCATCTACATATTCCTGAACCTTTTCGATCAAATTATTAGGGAGTATATACATTGCTTTGTTATAGCTCATCTTTGCCCTCCTAAAGGTTTTGTTTCTATTAGGAATAGCAAAGGCTATGTGTTTTAACTGCTCGTTGCAATAGCCTTTGCTATGCAACAATAACGATTGGATTAAACATACACTTTCAAACCTCCTTTTACAGGATCTTATAAATTATAATATCATACTTATATTACCACAGCTGCCATCACTAGCTATTTACTAAATAAAAAAAATCTGCACCATTTATGGTACGGTTCAGCTTAACTAATTCTAAATATAACTGAAATATATAGTTATATCACAATCTTTGAATATTACGTCTCAGATAATCTCATATCTAACGATGTGGGGTTTAATATATTTAGATTATATTAATATTCTGAAAGTAACTCAAATGTAATTGAGTTACTTTCACATTGATGCTATTGCCTACTCCTTTAAAATTTCAATTTGAATGTAACATAACGTGTTGACTCTTTACTTTGTATGTATTACAAATCAGTCTTAATATAATAATAAGACTCAGCAGTCAAAGGCTGGTCCACATCATCTTTTCTCCTTCATGCTTCATACGAAAATCCAATGTGGCACAAGCTCTTTCACTGCTCTAGGTCCATAAGGAAGTTTTGGACAATCTTACTCACTGTCTAGAAGTAACCTAGTCTATTAAAGTAACTAAGCACTCATCTTTCTATTTAGTATTAGTAGCAGTCAGTAAACTAGTCCAAACCAAATAAATATATCCCCCTTCGCCCAAGGGTAACAAGCCCTACTGCAATGCAGCAGGACTTGTTTTTGTCTTCAAAATACTAATATTTAAAAAAATCCACATGTTTTAAAGGTAAAACCTCGCGACTCTCGGGTGAAAAATGGACAGGTTTTTCACCTCAGATTAACAGCGCAATGATGTTTATTCTGAGAATTTAGAGTTTCAAAAAAATAAATCTATAATAGAGGTCAAAAAACTCGTCCATTTTTCACGGCAAATAGACAGGCTTACCCGCCACTTTGTCCCCCAGTAGCTGGGCTAGTCCATTTGCCAGCATCCTACAAGTTTTAAAAAAATAATTAGTTATCGTGTTTTCCTTTTTTGAATTATTAATTTTATTGTTATAGTAAATATATTTTATAAAACCTTATAGCTCTTATTATAATAATTATTATGTTTTAACTTTATTACTATTACTAGTAGTATAGCGAATTTGGAAGGACAAGTTCTGGGCACGTATACCGTCACCCCAAAAAGAACAAGCTTCAGCATAAGTATTTCTAAGCGTACCCTGGTTTTCGTCCCTCAACCCCTGGTAAACTAAGAAATTCTAATGATAAAGCTGGTCCTTTTTTGGGTACCCGACGGCGTGCATCGAATTCTAACTAAATTTTAATTAAATTTAATTCAATCATTCTATATAAATAATCAAAAAAACTAAGTCTACGCACGCATCTGTAGTTTAAGCATACCTTTAAATCTAAATACGTACATCGCCGATGGACAAGCCCAGGGCTTGTCCACCTTGAACAAGTTGTGATGAACCCACAACTTGCACAAGGTGGCTGGGTATTTCAAATATACGTGCGTAGTATTGTTTACATCTGATACTCATGCAATTTAGCTATGGCAACACTTCGCATAATAAATTTTGCTGAAAATAGCCCTAATCTATATTTTTTATTACTGTTTTAGTTAGCATTATCAATACTACAACTGCAGCTCCGCAGGAGATGATTTAACAAAAACAATACAAGTATGAATTTTTGCAGTAGTTTTGTTAGATTAATATTGAAAAAAAATCATAAACAATGTATAATTAATTTAACACATATACTGCATATTAGAACAAGTGAAGAATATTTGTTAGAGAGGTGAGAGTATGAATGAAATAATAAAACAAGAAATTAAAGAATTATTTTTCAAGAATAAAGGCTATGCTACAACAAAAGAAATATCAGGAAAGGGGATAAATAGATACTATGTTAGCACCCTTGAAAAATCAGGCGTTATTTCAAAAATAAAAACGGGATTATACAAGTGGGTAGATTATGATTTTCAATACAATTTTGAATTAGTTGATGTATTTAAAATAGTCCCTAAAGGGATATTGTGCCTTACTTCTGCATTAGCTTATCATGATTTAACAACTATTAACCCCTGGCAGTATGAGATTGCTATAGAAAGAAGCAGTAAAGTTATAATACCTAAGTATCCACCAATTAAACTTCTATATTTTTCACAAAAGCAGCTAAATATAGGTATAACTAATATAGAAGTAGATGGACATTTAATTAAGATATATGATATAGAAAAGACAATATGTGATTGCATAAGATATAGAAATAAAATTGGAATTGATATTGTAAAAGAAGGAATTAATGAGTATATAAAAAGGAAAGATAGAAACTTTAACAAATTAATGAAATATGCGGAAGTTTGTAGAGTTCAAAAAATACTAAAACAGTATTTGGAGGTGCTTGTATGAGTAAGCCAATAAAAGATATTACTGCATCGGTAAGAGCAAGACTTGCGATTATAGCAAAAAAGGAACAAAGAAGTTTCGATTCAGTATTACTGTTATACATGCAAGAAAGAATATTATATAGATTGTCTATTTCAAAGTATTGTGAGCAATTTATATTAAAGGGTGGACTATTAATATTCATGTTAACAGAGTATAAGGGAAGACCCACAAAGGATATAGACTTTTTAGCAGAACAAATATCAAATGATATAGAAAATATAAGAAAAGCATTTTCAGAAATATGTAAAGTTCAGTGTGAGGATGATGGACTAGTTTTTAGTGGAGATGAAATTGATGTTGAAGAGATAAAAAAAGATGGAGAATATCACGGTATAAGAGTAAAAACTAATTGTTTTTTAGGTAATGCGAGAAAGGTGTTACAACTAGATATTGGGTTTGGCGATGTTGTTGTACCAAGGCCACAAATGATGGAGTGTCCAATAATACTTGATATGAAAGCACCATTAATAAAAGTATATTCTTTAGAGTCCATTATTTCAGAAAAGTTTCAAGCTATGATTTCATTATCAGTAATTAATAGTAGAATGAAAGATTTCTACGATATATTTACTCTTTTAAGCACTAATAGTTTTGACGGAAGGAAGCTACAGGAGGCTGTAGATAAAACATTGCAAACAAGGCACACGGTGATTGAAAGAGAAAATATTATTTTCACAGAAGACTTTATGAAAGATGTAAATAGAATTAAAATGTGGAAAGCTTTTTTAAGAAAGATAAACTCCGTTAATATTGAGTTTGACGAAGTTATGAGAGAAATTATAATATTTCTTAAACCTATTTATAATGTGATTGTTCATGAAGAAGAATTTTTCGAGTTTTGGGATCATGATAAAAAGCGGTGGGGGAAGTATAAAAATAATATTGAGGAAATAAAATAGCTGTTCTGATTTAAATGGAAGTATCAAGTAGTTATGTATTTGTTTTTTAGCAAGTAAAATCTGCCCGCATACGCTTCCATATTTCACACTGGGATCGCACCGACAAACTAATAAATGTAAATACTTTACTCGTTAAGTAACGGTAATAATAGTATAATTTGTGTTGCAACAGTATAATGTTACAGACTAACTTCTTAATTAATATGTGTAAATAAATATTTATAGGGGGTATACATATGGATATGATTGATATTGGTGGATATAGTTTAAACGTTAATTGTTATGGGAGAGGAACGCCAACTGTGATATTTGAATCAGGTCTAGGTGATGACAATGGAGTTTGGACGTTAGTACAGCCAGAAATTTCAAAAATAAAAGAACATTTTCTTATGGTAGAGCAGGTCTCGGAAATAGTGATACAGGTGACTTGCCAAGAACCAGCTTAGACCAAGTTCACGAGTTACATACTGTTTTAAATAAAGCAAAGGTTAAATCCCCCTATATTATAGTTGCGCATTCAATTGGAGGCTATAATGCAAGATTATTCGCAGGTACATACCCTAAAGAAGTGTCTGGTATTATATTTGTTGATTGTTCGCATGAAAATCAATTTGAAGATAGGGTGAAACGTTCTTCTTCAAAAGAAATAGAAATCGCGAAAAGCTAATTAATTGGTGCAGAGCAAACTTTTGATGAATTACTAATTAGTGCAAATCAAGTAAAAGAAATAAGAAAAAAGGATGCATTAAGGAGTATTCCAATAGTTGTCCTTACCTCTGGGCATAAAGGTGACAAATCTTCTACCATTACAGAAGAAACCTGGTTAAACTATCAAAATGACTTAGTATCATTATCAAATTATTGTAAACACATTATTGTTGAGGATAGCAGTCATTATATACAGAAGGATAAGCCCCAGGTAGTAATTGATGCAATAAAAGGGATAATTAATGGAATGAGTAAATAGATTCAGCAGTAGATGAAATCAATTTTATAATAAGATATAGATTTTAAGTTATTCCCAAAATGAGCATAATTCTAATTTACAGTTAGTTCGTAACTTTCATATATTGTTCAACAACCCAAAAGGCAGCAATGCCTTTTTTTCTTTTCTTAAGATTGATGATAAACAGGTATTTAAATTTAAAAATCCATTTTTTTACACACTTATAGCCGTTTTTGGTTCCGTTACTACCTGTACCCCAAATCTGCTCCTTCTTTGCTCCGTTGCTTCTCTAAAGAATTTTTCAATTCTGCTTTCATGTCTGATATCGATAAAAGTACATCATTGAATTCTCCGCTTCCTGAATATTCTATGTCAAATTCTAAATCTTGACCCTTAATTTTTTCAGTAGCCTTCAGGAGAGGCAATAGATTTTTATTTAGTTTTTTTGCATAGATAGTGGTAATGATTAAAACAATAGAAAAATATAAGATAATAAAGATTATGGTCATAATTATTTCAGAATCTGGTAAATGTTGATTTAAAAACTCAGATTTGTAGCTCATTTGAACATAATACTCTAAAAGGGGTAGTGCTCGCAAAACGCGGATTTTATACATTAAGACAGTTATTACCAAAAAATCTTTTATCAAAACATTCTGACTTAGAATTAATACCTAATAGTTCTAACTCGAAAAGATATATAACATCAGTGTAGATTATTGATATATCTAGGGTTTAATCACTAAATGATAAGCTCTTATTTTTTTTACTCAAAACAAGTTAGTTAAAGTTCAGTTATAGTATTGATAATGCTAACTAAAACAGTAAGAAAAACATTAAATTAACACGAGTATATTTAATATTCTCTCTGAATTTATCGCCATTTTGGTAATATGTGTCTTAACGTGGTAAATTTACGCTTAGCGATTACTACCCCTATAAGGGATTGAGTTTTCAGTACAGGACAGCTATGTTCTTTATACCCCTTTTCGGGGGAATGGGCAAAAATACCCAATGTGAATTACCCAAATTAGCGGCAACATCCACTCCAAATTGATGGTGATATTTAAGAAACTATATAATTCAATATCAGGCAAGGTATGCTGATTTTGAATTATATAGCTTCTTGTAATAGCTGCATCTTGCAATAAGCTCCTTATGTGTTCCATGATCTAATATCTGTCCGTTTTCTACAACGAAAATCATATCAGAATTTATTATAGTGCTGAGCCTGTGTGCTATTATTACCTGTGTACAGTTTATCTCATCTAAGTTTCTCTGTATTGTAGATTCAGTCACAGTATCAAGAGCACTTGTAGCTTCATCTAAAAGAAGTATTATTGGTCTGTTTACAATGGCTCTTGCAAGTGCGATTCTCTGCTTTTGTCCTCCTGAAAGGTTTCCTCCAGATTCAGATATTATTGTATTGTAGTTCATAGGCATCCTTTCAATATCTTCGCTTATATCAGCTGCTTCAGCTGCCCACAAAACATCTTCCATATCCATATCATCACAGTTTGCAATTATATTTTCGTATATTGTCTTGTTAAACAGGAAGTTTTCCTGTAGAACCACTGAAATGTTTTGTCTTAAATACTTTCTATTTAATTCATTACTTTTATAATTATCAAAAAATATGTTTCCCTTTATAGGATTGTAAAGTCCTACTATAAGTTTTGCAAGTGTGCTCTTTCCAGAGCCTGATTTACCAACTATTGCAACCTTCTGGCCTGCCTTTATCTCCATATTTATATTCTTAAGTGAATAATCACCGTAATCAGAATATTTAAAAGAAACATCTTCTATCTTTATATTTCCTTTTAGGTTCACATCTACTACGGTTCCTGTTTTTTCAACCTCACTATCCATAACATCATATATCCTATCAAGAAGTGTATCCACCATAACAAAGTCGTTAACCATGCTTACAAGTGAATTAAGTGGTGAAAGGAATGATACTGAAAGTGTTTGAAATGCAAATAATGTACCTATTGACATCTGATTTCTTGAAATCTCGTATAGTCCAATTATTAATATAAACACTGTTGAAAATGTAAGAAGTGCTTTGTTTATAGTATCAATCTTTGCCTGAAAATACGCTCTGTCTTGAGTCTTATCAAGCTGTGTCTCAAAAAGATTGTTCCATTTTTGATTTATAAAATCCTCAATTCCAAGAGATTTTACTGTACATATTCCGCCAAGAACTTCTGTCATGAATGAAGAAACTGATGTCTGTGCACGGACCTGTGATCTTGTAAGACCATCAACCCTATTCTTTGAAAGGAAGAATACAGATATCTGCATAATTCCTATTAAAAGAAGCCCGAAAGCCACTGCGTAAGATTTATAGCATATATATCCGAAAGTTATTGTAATTAAAAATATATTTATTATTGTAGATATAAAATTCTGTGATAATATTTCTCTTATTCTTACATTACTGTTGATCCTCATTATAAGATCGCCTTTAGAACGTGTTTCAAAATACTTATATGGCAGTCTTAAAAGATGTGTAAGAAACTGGTTTGTAAGACCGCTGTCTAGCGACTTCTGAAGTTTTACTATAAAGAAACTCTTAAGATAGCTGAACATCACCTCAAATACTGTAATTGCAATAAGTGCACCAATTATGATGCCATATATTGAATAGTTTTTAATATCCAGCATGTTGTCAATTGCTACCTGTGTCAAAATCGGTACACCTAGAGATATTAGTTGAAGTACAAGAGCTATTAAAATTGAATATATAAAATATTTTTTATTATCCATGACTATATTCTTAAAATAATTAAGCTTTGTAAAACTCTTCTCAGTATGCTGCTCAAAATCGTCCTTAGGATATGCAACCATAAATACCTTGGAATACTTCTCTTCAAATTCTTTTTTCGTAACATTTACTCTTCCGCTCATAGGATCATTGATTGCATATCCATTTTTACAAATTCTTTCCAATATAACATAGTGCTTGTTTTCCCAGAATATAATGCTTGGCAAAAAGCTGTTGTTAAGGGTAGAACTTTCTGCCTTCTTTGCAAAACACTTTAACTTGTATGATTCAGCTACCTGCTTTATCTTAAAAAGTGATATTCCGTCTCTGCTGTTTCCTATAGAAGAAAATCTTTCTTTTATGCTGGTAAAATTAATATCATATCCGTAATAAGATAAAATCATCTGAAGACATGTAGGGCCGCAGTCATACTGATTCATCTGTATCTTGCTAGGTACTCTCTTTTTTAATGCCATATTTTGAAATATCATAAATATGCACCTCCAAAATAATTTTTAATTGTGAACTTAGTCACATAAAAGAAAATAATAGATAAGCATACTGGTCTATTATTTTCTTGATTGTGCCTTATGCTGCTGGTCCTTCTAAAATTAATGCTGATGGGATTTCGTTATTATATAATCTTAATAATTCATATCCAATACCTGATAAACCAAGCATAAAGTTAGGAATCTGAACCCTTCCAGGTATTCCTGATTTCCAATTGCCATTGTCTTTATTTACGCTGTCTAACATGTAACCACCCATTGTATATACAAAATTCTTTAATTCTTTGTCATTCATCTTTTCTGCTGCTAAAAGTATAAGTTCAAGACTTCCAAGATCTCCATGGCAAAGGCAGTAATTTATCTGTTTAAATCCCTCATTTATAGTCTTTTGAACTGAATTTCTTACATCATTTTTTATTATCGCTGAGTCACAATATTTTAGCATTGCCACTCTTGCCATTCCAATTCCTGGAGCTCCATTGCACCAGTAGGAAACATTCTTCTTGTCCTTTTCTCTATTAGCCTCATCCTTATCAAAAGATCTGAGGTCCTTCCAGTTCATCTCATCCTCATCATATAAGCTGTTTTCATAAGCTATGGCTTCATTTGCTATATTTAAATATTTATCATCCTTAGTAAGATCATATAAAGTCATAAGACTTAAAGCTATTCCAGCATTTCCATGAGCCATGCCTGCTATAGGATAATTATTTAATTTAGATGTTATCCAGCCTACACCCTTTTCAGACTTAACACTTTTTTTTACAAGATGGTCACCGCATTTTCTTGCAAGTTCAAGAGCTTTTTCATAATGAAAATTCTTATAAAAATCTGCACATACTATTAAAGTGCTTGAGCATCCTGCCATTATGTCAAAGTGGTCATCATCTTCTATTCCTGTTTCAATAAGATTTATTACTTCCTCAGCCTTTTTAATAAGATCTTCTCTATTAAAAAGCTTTGCAACATGCATTGCAAGGTAAACAAATGCAGACATTCCCATGAATGCAGATATATTATCAACTCTGCCTGCCATTATAAGATCATAGCTTGTGTTTATGCACTTTTCACAAATATCTTTATACTTTTGATTTCCTGTTTCCTTTGCAAGATATGCATAAAACATTCCTATTCCTGTAACGCCGTTATAGAATTCTGATTTCACAATTTTAAACTCTATCTTCTCATCCGGATTCATTCCAAGGTTAATCCATGATATACTTCTCTCATCATCACCTATTATTGCAGAACTCATTATACTCTCTGCAATTCTTTCAGCTTCCTTTAAGAATGCACTCTTTTTTACTTCATAATTGAAAGACCTGTCAATTTTATCTAAAGTTACGGCAGCCTCATCTTGGGCTTTTTCACTTTCAAAACTTTCCTTTAAGAAATACTTTGTGTTTATAGTTGTCTTTATAAAATCCCACTGTCTTTGAAAATCATCATCACTTAAAGAATTTATAAGATCTATGCTTTTTGACATTGCATCATTATTAAATGCATCCTTAACACTTCCAATTCCGTTGCTGTTTATTAAATCCTTATTATTAATTCCAGCTCTGAATAAAGGAATATCACCCCTTAAAAGATCTTCAATCTCATAAGGAATACTTTGCATTCTGTCAGGTTCAACCTTAAGTACAAGCCATAAGTAATCAAAAATATGGTTTCTGCTTATGCCGTTTCTTAAATGCTTAGGATGACTGCTTGCTTCAAGAAGTGTTCTGTATACTATAGTTGACCTTATTATGGTACGTACATTTTTGCCGCTAAATAAGCTTTTTATAACATGAGCAAGCTCTTCCTTATTTCTTCTCATAAGATCATAGCATGTGGTAAATCCATTCTTTATACTATCAACATACATCTTTGGAATTATGATTTCACCATTTAAAGAAGGAAGATGGTTACTGCTATTTACTGTAATTTTAGTTCTTACTATTTTTATCTCATCTGTATTTTTATTTTGTATATCATACATATTAAGGATCTGGTCAATGTCACCTGCAATTCCGCTTATATCACTGTCATACAAAAAGTTTGCATCAAGTACTGGAAGCATTGCCGTCTTTAAAACAGATTCCTTAATATATTTCTCAGCCTTTGTTACAGCTGACCCTGAAAGATCTATATCATCTCTTAAGCTTATCTCATTGTGAAATAATGACTCCAAATCTACAAATACAGGATATTCTCCATTAGCGATTATGTTTTCGCAATGCATGTCTGCTCCATTTAAAATATGAAGTAGTGCTATATATTCGCCCTGTCTCTCAAAGAAGTTATTTATCTTCTCATTACTAGAAACTTCCTCATATTTCATAAACTCCTGCCATCCATAAGTGCCTTTATTTAAAACCTTCATAGTCTTAAAGTCCTTCTCTATACCCTTTTCATTAAACCATTCAAGGAGCTTTTGGAAGCTTTCATCTATAGACAAGTCCCTTGGCTTATATAATATATTGATTCCTTCAGCAAAATTAAATCTTAATACACATTTTCCTCCATCATGAAGGTCTCCCATGTTCTCCATACCGCGTATATTATCAATCTTTATATTAAAATAACTTTCAATTTCTTCTTTATCATTAACTAATGTTTCAATTACATTTATAATATTCTCAGTAATTCCTACTGCATTTTCTACTGTAAGCCTTGCAAGTACTGGATATTCAATAAGCAACTTTAATATGGATTCATTGCTATCTAAATTTGTTTTAACAAAATAATCATAACGATCTTCTCTTGTATCTCCCTTAAGTTTGCCATTAATCCTTCTGCTGTTAAGCTCATACGTAAGTGTTTTAAGTCCCATGCTTACTACTGCTTCTGTAATTAGTCCAACTGCTATCTTTATTATTGTATCTATATCAAACTGATCTTTAAAAAAGTTCAGTCTTTCTTTCATAACCATTATACTTCTTTTTAAAAAAGGAACTGCAAATTCAAAAAAAGGTAGTTCATCCTTATTGAACATAATATAATCATCAATGCATATATAATTTTCTTCAGTAAATATATCTGTCAAATCCTTGTGCCATATAAAGTTTGTGTTATTAACGTCAAAGGGTAATTCATCTGTTACCATATCAAATTCCTTAAGGCTGATGCCTTCTGCATCTACTCTTTTCATCATAAGCTCTTTGTCATTTTTAAATAATTTCATCCACTTTCCAATATTCTTAAATTCATCTGTGTTATCTTGTATCTTTTTATTTTCAAAATTGTAATATTTGATTTTTTCACTTATGTATAGCGCATTAGACCATCTGTTATCCTTGAGTAACTCTTTAATACTCATATTTTTCCCTCCAAATACTTAATATATTTAAAGTGAATACAATTATCAAAGATAACCATATTCACTTTGCTATTTACAATGTAAATTATTTGCAACAGCCACCCCAGCTAGCTGGTGATACTGAATTATAGTAGCATTCGTGTGTAAATGTAGTTATAACTCCATTTCCTGCTCCTGTTAATTTTTCTAATTCCTCATCTTTTACGTCATTAATTGCTTCTAAAGCTTCTTCATTTAATTTTTTCATTGTATTGTCCTCCTCAAATTTAATTTAATATTTTTATAATTGATATTAATGCGTTAGGCTTGTCTTCAAAAATTATTTGCAACAGCCACCCCAGCTAGCTGGTGATACTGAATTATAGTAGCATTCATGTGTAAATGTAGTTATAACCCCATTTCCTGCTCCTGTTAATTTTTCTAATTCCTCATCTTTTACGTCATTAATTGCTTCTAAAGCTTCCTCATTTAATTTTTTCATTGTATTGTCCTCCTCAAATTTAATTTAATATTTTTATAATTGATATTAATGCGTTAGGCTTGTCTTCAAAAATTATTTGCAACAGCCACCCCAGCTAGCTGGTGATACTGAATTATAGTAGCATTCGTGTGTAAATGTAGTTATAACTCCATTTCCTGCTCCTGTTAATTTTTCTAATTCCTCATCTTTTACGTCATTAATTGCTTCTAAAGCTTCTTCATTTAATTTTTTCATTGTATTGTCCTCCTCAAATTTAATTTAATATTTTTATAATTGATATTAATGCGTTAGGCTTGTCTTCAAAAATTATTTGCAACAGCCACCCCAGCTAGCTGGTGATACTGAATTATAGTAGCATTCATGTGTAAATGTAGTTATAACCCCATTTCCTGCTCCTGTTAATTTTTCTAATTCCTCATCTTTTACGTCATTAATTGCTTCTAAAGCTTCCTCATTTAATTTTTTCATTGTATTGTCCTCCTCAAATTTAATTTAATATTTTTATAATTGATATTAATGCGTTAGGCTTGTCTTCAAAAATTATTTGCAACAGCCACCCCAGCTAGCTGGTGATACTGAATTATAGTAGCATTCATGTGTAAATGTAGTTATAACCCCATTTCCTGCTCCTGTTAATTTTTCTAATTCCTCATCTTTTACGTCATTAATTGCTTCTAAAGCTTCCTCATTTAATTTTTTCATTGCATTGTCCTCCTCAAATTTAATTTAATATTTATATGAATTCTTAAAAAAACACTATATATAAGTGATTATTTTAAGAATTATATGCTTAATTAATGATTTTTCATCTAAAATCAGGGATTTTAATAATTTTATTTAATTTCCATATTTTCAAACCTTTTAATTCCAATTATTGCCATTGCTCCTGCAAAAATTAAGCAGTAAAGAATGTAAATAGCTTTAGGAATTACCCCTTCTATGCCTCCACCTGAAAGATCCATTGGAATTTTTTGAAGAGCCCATGGCCATAAATATCTTATGCCGCTTATAGCTCCTATAAAGAATCCACCTAGCGAGCATATTGATGCTATCATTATAGGCTTTGTAAAATCCTCATATTTTAATGAAAGATGAATCTGTATTGCAATAAGTGGAAGGATTCCAACCCATCCAAGGATTAAGCATTCAAGTATTTTACTTATTGGAAATGAACCTGTTATTCCAAAGAGTTTTCCAAAAATAAAATATGATATTCCAAACACAGATTGAAGGAACAATACCATTAGTGCTGATATTATAACCTTTGACTTATATAGTGACTTTCTTGATACAGGTGTTGATAAAATTATCTTTAAATTGTCATTTGCATATTCAACCCTGAATATTATGGCGCAGTATACACTTGCTATTATTGGAAGCATAACAGGTGCATAAAACATTCCAACCTGAGACCATGCCTTAAGCCAGTCACCTGTATTTACATCTTTAAATACGGCATAATTAGCCTTAAAATTAAACAATCCTAATATAATTGGTATAAAGGTTATTATTATTGAAATTGGTATAACCTTTTGTCTTTTGAGCTTAAGTAGCTCACACTTAACTAAACCATACACAATATCCCACTCCTTTTAAAAATTTTCTTTGTTATTATAAAGATGTAGTGATATAAAAAACATAACAGCTGCAACAGCTATGCTCACAAAACTAAATAACATGCTGTCCTGATTCATAATAGTAATTGCTTTACGTCCCTCTTGAAATATTGTCATAGGCGCTGTTAAGAATGGATATGTCCATATAAGAACTTTGTGAAAAGGCATAACCATACCAAATACTCCAAGAAAACATCCAACAACACCGCCTGCTATGGAAATACTCTGATTCTTTATCATTGAAGAAAGGCCAAACTGCAGTACTATTACTGGAAGATACCCGATTAAAGGCAGTGCACATTGCTTAAATATAAGAGGATAATCAACACCTTCTGCTCCAACATGTGTCCCAAGAACTATAATCCCAAAGAATTCCACAACTGCTGAAAAAGCAATAAGCACCATCACACATATAAACTTGCCTGCAAAAAGCTTGTTTTTATCACTAACTGCTGTAAACATAAGCTTCCACATATCAGCTTTATACTCAACATCTACAAGTTTGGAGATTACGATTGTGAAAATTATAATCATAATCATAAAATTAAAGCCACTGAAGTTATATAAAACATCCATCCATGTCTGTTTTCCTGTATTTCTTCCTTGACTAATGTAACCGATAAAAAATGATGCAAGTTCGCCTATCAATATAAGAAGAAAAAGTTTTTTCCTTTTAATTTTCATAAATTCAGCTTTAATAATATCTTTCATTTATAAACTATGCTCCTTTCTTGTAAGATTAAGGAAAATGTCCTCAAGAGAAGTTTTCTCCTCCACAATTCTGTAAATCTTAATTCCCTTAAACACAATATTGTCAATTATCTTGCCTAGTATGCTGTCATTACAGTAATTCATTTCAACACATCCTTCATTTATCTTTCCGGCAACTCCGTTTTCATTTAATATATTGATCGTATTCTGAATATTATCTGTACGAAGGACAATCTTTTGCTCACCTTTGCTTCTTAAATCCTCAATAGTTCCCTGATATACAAGGCTTCCTTTTGTGATTACTCCAACATTAGTTGCCATCTGGTCAATCTCTGACAGAAGGTGGCTTGAAATTAATACCGTACTTCCATAAGTCTTTGGAATGTCCTTTATAAGCTCTCTTATTTCATGAATACCTGAAGGGTCAAGACCATTAGTAGGTTCATCTAGGATAAGAAGCTTTGGATTTCTAAGAAGAGCCATAGCTATTCCAAGTCTCTGTCTCATTCCAAGAGAAAATTCCTTAACAAGCTTATTCTTAACATCATCTAATCTTACAGTCTTCAAAACTTTATCAATATTGTCATAAGGTGAATCAGTAAGAGTCCTCATGATTTTTAAGTTTTCATAAGCTGTAAGATGAGGATAGCTTGCAGCATTCTCAATAAGTGCACCCACATTCTTTAATATCTTGGATCTGTTTTCACTGTTCTGCTTCATGCCAAATACATTTACGCTTCCCTTAGTAGGCTTGATAAGTCCAAGAATCATCCTTATAGCTGTTGTCTTTCCTGCACCATTTGGTCCCAGGAATCCGTAAACTTGTCCTTCTCCTATTGATATACTTAAATTGTTAACTGCAAAACTTTCATTATATTTTTTGGTCAGATTATTTGTTTCTATTACAGCCATATATAATACCTCCTATTTCTATAATTATTTTCATAGAATTAAATGATAAATATCATTCTTTTTACGTTGTAGTGACATTTTATAAGATATGTATAAATTCTCAGTGCTTCACATAATTTAAGCCCTGCCTTTATAAGATTCAATTCTTATCATTGATACAAATATTGTCATGTGGCTGTTTTTTACATTAATCGTTGCCATACCCCCACTAGATCAAAATCATCAAATTTAGACATTTTTAAAATCTCCTTTTAATTTTTATTTTTGTTATATTTTTTTAATTTATGTCTTTCATTTCCTTGTATCTAAATATTAACATGCTAACCTATTAATATTTTAAAGTTATAATAAAAAGAGTTTTATACGTAATTATTAGAAATTAAATAACAATTTATAACATAAGTTATACGAAGTGATGCATAAATTACATTTGGTGAATATTTCGTTGATCTTTAGTCACAAATCATCTCCATGTTACTCCAGTAAAAGTTGATTAAAAGTAACAAATCACTAGCAAATCGGTACATTTTCTAAACTTTCGAAAACAGTCACAAATTTTATTAAATGAATAAAAAACGAAAATATTAAAACTATAAAGCATAAGAAACTCCCGCAAATCCGCGGGAGTTTCTTATGCTTTATAGTTTACTACATTATAACTTAATGAAAACTAACTATCTCTTAGACTATTTTTTACATATAAAATAACTGAATTAGATATTTTTAACCAAGCCATAATGTTACCTATTTATTACTTACAGTAATTTCTTGAATGAATTGTACATCAGTTATAGATGTATCTAATGAAATATTTTTATATTTACCTATCATATCTTTACAATTACTTAGTCCCAGCCCCCTATTTTCACCTTTAGTGGAGAATCCATCTTTAAATAGTTTAGATAAAGCAGGTATATCTCCACTAAAGGTATTTGCTACAACTAGGATTACAGAATTGATTTTGTTTATTAATGCAATATCAATTACTTTCTTTTCACTTTCTAAGGCTGATTCAATAGCATTGTCCAAAATTATTCCTAAACATCTACTCAAATCTATTATATCCATCTTAATAATTGTTATAGGTTCTACTATATCAATTATTATATCTATTCCTAGTTCTTGAGCCCGAATTACTTTTCCTGATATTAACCCTTTAATTTGAGGTAATTTTATGTTTTTTAACAGACCAAGTTTATAATTATTTTTATTCATTTTGTTATTTAAAGGATAAATATTTTTATTAAAATGTTCTTCTAAACCTTTAATATCCTTTTCTTCAATAAACGCTGCCATAGATGATATTATATTTATATAGTCATGTCTAAATTTACGCATATCCATATATAGATTTTCTAAGTTATTAGTGTACTGCTCCAGATTATCTAACTGAATTTGTTTATATTTGAATTTCTCTTCTTTCTTTGATATAAAAAATAAAGAACTACATATAATTACCATAATAGACCCATATACCACAATTGCAAGTGTGATTTTTTCTGATATATAAACATCATCAGAAAAATCAATCCAAATAATAGCAAAGTAAAATAAAACAAATGTAAGCACTAGCATTATATCAATTAAAATAAAACATTTAGACTTATAATTCTCAAATATGAAATCATTGTGTCGAATTAGTAATGTACCAACGATTTTACTACAGAAATATACTATTAAATATATAACTGAATAAGTACTATAGTACCCTAAAGTAGATGACAAAAACGTTTTGCCAAATATTTCTAAAAATACGAGTCCAGTAAAATTATTTATAATCATTAGTACTAATATTACTAATATTTGCAGTATAAAACTCCTTATTATCTTGTTGTTTTTTTTGTATAGAAAAAATACAGGTGTAAAATATACAGCTATAGAAGCTAGTCTAGGCTCAAATAAGAATAGTGGTACATAAATAACTCCTATAGTTAACCCCATAATAATATATTCTTTAATGTTAAATTTATATGGACTAATATTTCTTAAGGTAATTAACATTAAAATTACTAATAATAGCACCTTAAAATGATATTCCATTATTATCAACCCCCACTATTTCATAGTAAAAACATACATTCCAATTATAGTATAAAACATACATAAATTGCAATAAATAAAAAAGCACTCATAATGTAGGAATAATCCCATATTATGAGTGACTCAACTAAATAAGTTCATATTTTTCATAATTATTATAATTACTTTTGAGTAATTTATATGTACAAGGTAAGATACTTAAACTTTGAAGGAGTAACGCAAACATTGTTAAATTAAATAAAACCTTATTTAATAATAATAGATTTATAAATATAAAAACTAAAGCTGTTACTGTTGCCTTAATTTTAAGTTTTTTTCTATGTTCTTTTTCTAATATAGGACGATTTTCTGTATCTGCTGGAGAATATTTATATAAGAGTACTGTACAAATAATACTTACTATACATGTTAAAGAAATACTTAAAGGATATTTTACAGTTATATAAGCACTGCCAATAAAAGTAATTAAGCTTACAATAGTACATCCTAAACTACTTTTTAAATGTATACCAGCTGCAGTTAATCTTAATGCTGCAAACATAATAAATAATATAAGTACTTCTTTTATCATCCCTATAAAAAAGGCTACTATAGCTACAATTAACAGTTTACCTACATTTATCAATATAATTACAATTCCTAAATATAGTTTTTCAATTTCAGATGACTTTAAATTTAAATTGTTTTTGAAGTAATTTAATAATTTAGTTGTTATAAATTCATAAAAATCAAAATGTAATTTACCTTTTGTTCTCATTTTATTTATTACTTTTCAATAAATTAGTAGGTATGTTAGGCTCATACATAAAAGGACCAACAGATAATTGATTTGCATGAATCTCTCCTATGCTTATAAGACTTTTAGCTAACTTTTTTAAAAAAATACTGTTTTGATTTGAAGTTTTCATAATGAAAAGCCACCTTTCATAATTTGAATTCGTTTTCTATATATTTAGTATAACCTTTTATGCATACATTTTACAAAAAAGTAAAAATTACATCCATTAACTTAATAAATGTAATTTAAATCATAACATAAGTAAAACTTGCTTGTTTTTTTATAAAAATTGAACATAAATAGGTTGTTTATGTTAAAATATTTTAATAAATCAAAAATTTGTTTGTAAGAAATATTTACTAAATATAGTGACAAAAGGGGACAAACCATGCTAAAAATTCTTATTTGTGAAGATAATATAGTTCAAAAAGAAAAACTAGAAAACATTGTAAAAAATATTATATTAATTGAAAATTATGATATGGAACTTAAGTTAAGTACTCATGACCCATATGAAATACTAAATACAATAGAGGATAAGAGTATTTCAGGTTTATATTTTTTAGACGTTGATTTACATTCTGATCTTAATGGAATTACATTAGCTGAAAAGATAAGAGAATATGATCCTCGAGGATTTATAGTTTTTATAACTACCCATGCTGAAATGAGTTATTTAACCTTTTTATATAAAGTTGAAGCTATGGACTATATTATAAAAGATAATTATACTAATATACAACAAAGAATAAGTGAATGTATGAAAAATGCTCACGATAAATACAAAGCTAAATCATGTGAACTTCAAAAAGTATTTTCTATTAAAGTTGAAGATAAGATCATTAATGTTGATTTTAATGAAATCATCTTTTTTGAAACATCTTCAACTATACATAAAGTAATCTTATATTGCAAAAATAGACAAGTAGAGTTTTATAGTAAAATGAAAGAATTGGAAGATAGTCTAGATGAGCGATTTTGTAGGTGCCATAATTCCTTTATAGTTAATAAAGATAACGTTAAAGAAATAGATAGAAAAAAGCGTATTGCATATATGATAAATGGAGAAGAATGTCTTATATCTACTAGAGGTATAAAAAAGCTACTGGGTTAATAAAAATGCTTGCAACTAAATATAGTAGCAAGCATTTTTATATGTTATTAAATTGAAACTGGTTCCACTATTACAGAATGTAATAAGTCCAGACTCTTATTAAAAATAAACTCTAACATTATCTCATCTTTATTAGAACTATAATTAATTCCACCTTTTAAATCCATTGAAGCAAATAATTTTGTATTTTTTTGAATAACTTTATCTAATTCTATATAATCTAACTCCATAGAATCATTTAATAGATATAATAATTTTAACATTTCATAATATTCATCATTATATATTAGTTTTTCCTCATCATCATTTACATACGTTAATAAGGAATTTACTGACTGTTTAGTTGCTTGCAAATAATATTTATTTGCCGTTACCTTCCCAATATATGCCAAGAATATTGCTATATAAATATTTTTGTATTTAATAGCTTCTAACCTTTCATCAATATACCCTATCCACATTAACTCTAAACCATTTTCACCAAATCCAATTGTAGCATTTTCAATTAGTAAATCTAAAAGTTCAGTACTAGCACTAATAAACTCATTATAATTGTTTTTACAGCATATTACT
Organism: Clostridium sp. CM027; assembly: GCF_024730565.1. Lineage (NCBI taxonomy): Bacteria > Bacillati > Bacillota > Clostridia > Eubacteriales > Clostridiaceae > Clostridium > Clostridium sp. CM027. Next base: position 36,544 of record NZ_CP077726.1, on the reverse strand, counting down.
TTTTCTAACAACTCATTTTCAATGAGCTTCTTGCTATATTTTAATTCAATAAATTGAAGCTGTACTTTTAGATCATGGGGACTTAAAAGCTTTATATCTTTAATTAAATTTGAGTGAATATTTTTTGGCCCGCATTCTTCTAAAAAATTCATTAAATTTATCTTTTCATTTATAATTGTTTTATAAACTAACTCAAAGCCTTTTTTTAGTTCATCCAAATTTTCTCTAGTAACACTCGCAACTTCTATAGGCAAAACCTCTTTATTATATGTTGATTTTAATATTATATCAGCAATAATATTCTCAGATGTTGGCTTTTTTATATGATTTTCAGCTATCTTGTTTACTGATGAATTTATAATATAAAAGGTTTCTTTATCATATTTGATATTTTTTCTTTGTAGATTATTAATATTTACAATGAAAAAAACCATAAGTAATTTACCTGCTTCATAAAACATATTATTATCAACTTTAGATACAATCTCTTTAGTATTCGTAAATGATACTTTCAAGTCCAACTTACAGTTATTGTTAATAAAGTCCTTTAATAATAATGTATTAGGTAATAAATCATTACTAATTTGTTTTTTCATTTAATCATCTCCTTACTTATAATCGAATCATCTCCTAGTTCTGTGGTATATTAATGATTTTTTTATCTTATAGTTAATCATACAATAGATTCATATATACTTTTTAATTTTATAATAATTGATTGATTTTTAATAACAAAAGCCCTGTTTTTTAACTTTTATTGTTATAATATCAAATTATAAATATAAAAAGTTAAATATAGTTTTTTGTTAATTCTCTAAAAATAAGGATATGAAGGGTATAGAAGGGTTAATTGTTGATTTGATACTACAGCTACTAAGTTATATGGCGGAGGATGAACGTACAAGAATAAAAGAAAGGCATTAGCATTGCTATGAAAAAAGGAATCAAAGTTGGAAGAAAGAAAATACTTTTTATAGAAGAATTTTTCATTATTGATGATGGCAAAACTTGTATCTATTTTAGGAACCCAAATGCAGTGTTTTGCATTATCCTAGATATACTAAAAAAAACAGGTTCAGCAACTTTATTTGATTCAGTAATTGTTATTAGGTTGATTCCTCAGATATTATTAACACCCCTAACTGGAGTACAATAATAGAACATAAAAGTCAACAAAATAAAAAAGGGAGCCAGGTTACACCCATAATATTATCCGACGTTTCATGCATACAAAATAATTGGAATTTATACCTTTAAATACCTACTCACCGTACTTAAATTGACCTTCATTTTGGCTGCTATCTCCCTGCATGTTAATCCTTTTGCTTTAAGTTCTTTTATAGCCTTTATTTTTTCTATTTTAGCTTTCTCTCTTTTAGTTAATCCCTCTTCATCCCGTCGCTTACCCTTTTGATACACATTATCTCTTCTCTTAACTTCTTTCGTATTAATAATAGTCTTAAGAAGTCTCATTTCGTCTTCTATAATGTTCAAAAGACCTATAAGTGTTGTATTTTTATAGTTATAACCCTTATATTTATATCCAGTTCTATTTTTCATTTTAACTGCGTCCTCTTCAAAATCAATTTTTAGTTGCTCAGCATCTTCCTTTGGACGAGAATCAAATTCATTCTCTAACCACTCCTTATATGCCTTTTCTGCTTGTCTAGTTTGACTTCTAACTTCGCTTTCAGGCAAAGGGCATGTAAATCCCTTATTAAATTCTAAAGTGTCCTCCAGTGCCTTATTAATCTCACTCGTAAAGCAACAGGCCCAGTATCTATATAAAAAGCACATAAGCTCTCTTTGACTTTTTTCTACTAGTTCTCCTTTTTCATCTCTACAGTATCCTTTTCTAAAGTTCTGAATCGCGACTAAGTCTGTAAGTCTTGCATGGTGAAGACTATAAATATTGAATAATTTTACAACCTTTGATTTTCTTCCACGTTTTTTTACACTTGGATTTTTAACATAGTCATTTAGCTCTGGAAGATAATTCTCTTGAATACCTCTAAGCGAATATCTCTCTTCATTAAAAACTACTAACTCTGTAGCTCGTCCATTTTTTTGATTGGTAGTACCGGTTAGTCTAGATACTCTTGCTGCATCAATTGATTTAGAATCAGCACCTATTTCTTTTAGCTTCTCTAAAAAGAATTTTTGCACTGCGTTCCAAAGAGGAAGAGCCATATATGGTACTGGCTCTATAAGCCAATAAATAACTATCCCTTGACCTGAAATAACTATAAAACTAGGTGGTGGAACCGACTTCTTAAAATAATCCTTCTCCAGTAGCCATATAATTTGTTCTGAACTTAACCCTTTGTATTCTTTTAATGTGTAATAATCCAAATCTATAAATAGTGAATTTAATTTCCTTATGTTTTCTATACGTCTTATAGGTTTATAAAAACTATTGGGGCTTAAATATATATTTGCATCATTTATACCTATAACCTTGCCTATATTTTCTTTAAGCTCGTCCACTTTATAGTGATGCTGTATCCAGGTACTATCTTTTTTAACGGCTATGGTTATGTATCCATCATCCTTTTTATGTAAAAGTTCTATTTGCATTTGTGCCTGTGATAAACGAGTACTATTAACCACCGTTTCTACTGGCACTATAGCTAAGTTTCTTATAATCTCACTTAAATCATCAATATATCTTTTTTCTGCCAGCATAAAAAAGCCCTCCTATTCTTTTGTAACCCAAATAAAGAGTGCCGAATTATACCTATTAATTACTTTATTTAATCTACACACATATTGACTATTGTAACCAATTATATTAAACTAAATATATAAATAAAATAAAATATTTAAAGATATAATTCTCTTATTTGGGGAAGATATCGGTTTTATGAAAACTCTTGAATGAAGTCGCCAAACTTTTGATATTCAAGAGTTATTTTATTTTTTGCATATATATAAACCCTGATTACTTTTCGTCTGTAAATAATTGTATTATTATTTTGTTTTTTGTAATTTTATATGTTTTAATTCTACTATGAATTACCTATAATTTCAAATTTTTATAATATGTAAACATCTCCTATCAAATTATCGTTTATATTTATTTATAAACTCCACTAATGCTAGTGAAATAAGATCTTTCTGTGTTTCCTTTTTATTTTCCGCAAACTTTGAAAATTCTTCTGCTATTTCTTTATACATTTTGAAACTTCTAGTAACTACTTCTCCACTTAATTTAGGGTTGTTTATATTAAGCTCTGGGAGCTCAATTATGTTTGTGTTAGTTTGTTTTCTATACCAACCTAACATCTCTTTCAGATCCCCTGTTAAAGATAAAATCTCTTTAAATTCAGATGGTAGCCCAAAAGTGTTCATTGGTATTCTTTTAGTTTCTTTTAGATTACTTCCAGTAGTTTCTCGGTATACCTCTTGATTTTTCAATGGTTTACTATAGTTTATTTTTTCACTACTTTTGTTTACTTCTTCTAGGTTTACTTTTGTATTTAGAACGTTTACTTTTTCATTAATTCCAATATCGTAAAAAAAAGTTGATTTATTATATTTTATATTTGTATCCTTAATTGTTTCTGAAAAGTTTTTTCTATTTATTCCAAACTGTTTTATAAATTTATCTGTTGTAATTTTATCTTCTTTACTTCTACTTTTATTAGCTATTGTATTTTCATTTATCGCCAAAGTAATTTTTTTTAATTCTTTTATTGGCAAGTCTATTTTTTTTGGATTACTCATCTTCCTACCCCTCATTATCTAGGTTTACTTTTAAACTACTCTAGTATACTTTTAATTTTATCATAAATGTATTACTAAAAAATCAGTTTATTAAATAAAATTTAATAAGTATCTAACCCTTAGAAATCGTAGTCCTAGCCACCTTGTGCTAGTTGTGGGTTCATCACAACTTGTTCAAGGTGGACAAGCCCTGGGCTTGTCCACCTGCGGTGTACGTATTTAGATTAAACGGTATGATTAAATCATCTCCTGCGGAGCTGCAATATCTTCGTAGAAGATAAATTAACGACTTCAGAAGGAGATTTATACTCCCACTGAAGTTTTCTATTTGTTAGGGCAAGTAACTCCTACTTATAGTAGGTACTCCCACTTGTAGAAGTGGGAGACTTCCCTCCTGAAATGTCGTTAAACTATATATGCGTAGGAGGTTCTAACTTGTCAAAATTTTAGATTCTAGTGGGTCGTTAAATTTCGTATTAGAAATTTATCGAGCCACGAGTCTTCATATCAATTGAAGTCGCCTGGAATGCTTGTTTATGCTCTTTGGAACCTTCTGTGAATAATAATGCACTTTCGGTAAATCATCTCCTGCGGAGCTACATTGACGACTTCAGAAGAAAACATATACTTCCACCGAAGTTTTATTTTTGTTAGGGTAGTTAACCTCCACTTGTAGAAATGGGAGACTTTCCTTCTGAAATGTCCTAAAAGTCGCGGTGGTGGTGGCTGGAGCGAGCATTACCTACAGGGCTGCGTAGATCTAAGGTTTTTTTGGTTGTTTATATAGAATGATTAAATTAAGGATAATTTAATCAGCTTCATAGAAGATGCTTTAATTAGAATCAATGCACGCCGTCGGGTACCAAAAAAAGGACCAGCTTTATCATTAGAAGCTCTTAGTTTCCAAGTGGTTGAGGGACGAAAACAATGAGAAGCTTAGAGATTCTTATGTTGAAGCTTGTTCTTTTTGGGGTGACGGTATACGTGCCGAAAACTTGTCCTTCCAAACTTCCTATACTAGAAGTATCAATACTAATAGTAATCCATTATTATAATAAGGTTTCATAAAATACATATAATATCATCAATATTAGTCTCCAAAAAGTAACTATAAAAACTAACTACTTTTTTAAAACCTGTAGGATGCTGGCAAATGGACTAGCCCAGCTACTGAAGGACGAAGTGGCGGGTAAGCCTGTCTATTTGATGTGAAAAATGGACGAGTTTCTGACCTCTACTATAAACTTATTTTTTTGAAACTCTAAATTCTCGGGATATAGTCACTGCTCTGACAGGCTGAGGTGAAAAACCTGTCCATTTTCCACCCGAGCAAAGCGAGGTTTTATCTCTAGGTTATGTAGAAATTTTTTAACATTAGTATGGTTAATAAAAACAAATCCTGATGCACTGCAGCAGGATTTGTTACCCCTGGGGGAAGGGGGATTATTTTATTTGCTTTGGGCTAGTTTACTGACTGCAGCTAAGATTAAATAGAAAGATTAATGCTTAGTTACTTTAATAGACTAGGTTACTTCTAGACAGTGAGTAAGATCGTCCAAAGCCTCCTTATGGACCTAGAGCAGTGAAAGAGCTTGTGCCACATCAGGTTTTCGTATGAAGTATGAAGGAGAGAATTTGATGTGGGCCAGCCTTTGACTGCGAAGTCTTATTATTATATTAAGACTGATTTGTAATACATTCAAAGTAAAGAGTCAACACGTTATGTTACATTCAAATTGAAATTTTAAAGAAATAGGCAATAGCCTCAATGTGAAAGTAACTCAATTACTATTGCGTTACTTTCGCTAATCCAATCCATTTTACAAATTTGAGTTTATTTTATTACAAATTTAAAAATTGAAACCCCCAAAGCAAGTATCGCAGCAAATAAACTAACTTTAGCAACCTCTTTATTTTTCTTCCAATTCTGAATGGCTTGAATTAACATTGACACACCCACCAATGGCTCAAATACATTTGTTTCAATTTTCCAAATACCTAAAATCTGCGTACATGCAAATATTATTATGCTTATAGAACAAATATTGCTAAGTACAGACAGCACTTTTTGATCTGTTTGTTTTTTACTCCATTGTTTTTTACTCCAGCTACCTCTCACTTTTCCCATTGTACCTCCTCCAATACGATTAATTATTATTTTATTATCTAAAACGCAATAATCTACAAGTTCATCATAAAATACATATTTAACTATAACATAATCACCATAAATTAAGTATATTTACAATTCTTTTAAAATGGTCAATAGCCTCAAGTTGAAAGCAACTCAATTGGTATTGTGTTACATTCAGAATATCAATACGAGCTTAATAAAGTAACCCCATATCATTAGATATGGGGTTAGTTGAGACGAAATATTAAAAAGATGCGAATTAACATCACTCCAAAATTTCCACCATTATATGTGGTTACTTAACAACGTCTTTATAGTTATCAATATAAAAAATTACACAGCCACAATTAGGACAAACCGCTGCTTTGGGTGTACCATACGTAGTATTCAAAAAAAATTTGCCTTTTTTTGAAATTGTAATTCCACCAAAAGATTCAACTTTGCAATTCTCTATCATTTCAGTCTGGCATTGATTACATATTTTTTTCGTTTTCGAATCCACCATCCTCTATTAATTATCTTTATTTTATATCACTGTTGCTACACTTTATTATACCGCTGCGTCACAAAACATTTATTAAAAAATACTATTATTGCCGTTACTTAACGAGTAACATATTTACATTTATGTGGTTGTAATTTCCTTAACGTGCGAAATCTCATTTTTGCGTATACTATCCCTATAGATCCCACAATTGATATACGCCCTTAAAACACTCTTAAATGCACTGTTTCCAACTTTAAAACTAATATGTGCTTTTCTATGTATCTCATGCCAATCGAGTTTAAATCGGCTTGTATGTGCTTTAAAATATTATCTACATATTAGCCTTATCCCCAACCTAATAATTTCTTCTCCAATTCATCAAAGTTGTAATCTCTTTGCTCATAGTCATTAAAGATACTTACTTTTGATTTGCTTGTAGCTGTCCAATTCTCTTTTAATGCTGTTATCATAGCCCCAACTACGTTATTTACTGTGCTTAATTGACTTATAATATTATACTTCTCTTTTATTTTCTCAATATCCAAATTGGCAGCATCAAGTATTCTCTCGGCTTCTAACTCTGTAATTTCCTGACTTATAACTTGCCTTACTAACTTTATGTTATTATCATTAAAAAAAATGGGAACAACGCAGGTTGCAGCAATTTCACTTCGAGCCTTATCTTTTTTTATGATTGAAAATTGAATGCTTACAATTTTTCTAACTTGTTTTATCTCAGTATAATCAACAAGCAAATCAGTATTTGCATTAATTTCTTTTACTGCCACATTGATTACTTTTTGTTTTAAATTAGCATATTTGGGGTACTGATTCTTGTTAATATTTAATGAATCTCTTAAACCCTCTATAGTTATTATTCTATGACCTATACCCTCATATTGTTTAAAAAGTTCATATAATCTAAAAGAATAAGTACTTTTAAATTGCATTATATTTCTCAACTGATATTTTGTATAGCAATCGAGTCCTAGATAAAATGGTTTTAAGTCTTTATTTATTTTAAGTTTTAATATGCCGTTTACATATTTAGCAGTGTCTACCCAATGATATTTTATAAATTCAGAAGTATCTACATTTTTTATTTTAATAATTCTTTGCATAAGTAAATCTGTAATACTATCAATATCCCTATAGAATCTACTATCACTAGTATTTAATACCTTAATTAAATCCTTAGTCTTAAACTCATATTCTTTAATATCATCGTCATCTTTATTTATCATACTTGCAAGTAGTCTTATTAATTTTTGTTCTACCACCGTTAAAGTGTAGGAGGATTCAACAAGTCTGTTACTTTGATATACCCAATTATTGTTTACATTTTTTAGTTCATTTGCCATCTTAGAACACCGCCCCCTAAGAATAATAATCCTTTTTTAAAAAATTATCAATAACCAAAAAAAAACAAGTTATACTTCACTATCTTTTGGTTATAGTTCACTATCAAAAGGTTATAGTTCACTATCTTTTAGTTATACTTAAATGCCATTTCACTATCATTTGGTTACCCTTCACTATCATTTGGTTATAGTTGGGGTGATCAACCCCAGTTGTATCAGTGCCTAGAGGTATGCGTAAAAGTATTTAAAACTGTTGTTATTAAATATATATAAAACAACAACAAGATATGAGGTTGTTGTTTTATATATATTTAATAGATTTATCGAATTAATTAACAGACCTAATAGTGATTTTGATACGCATATTTATAAAATGAAATATGGTTTTGTTCTCTTTATTTCCAATAAATTAAGAAGCTCACTATCAAAAGGTTATACTTAGATAAATTCTGTTAAATTATCTCCTGGGTCGCTGCAATATCAATGACTTCAGAAGGATATTTACCCCTTTGTGAATATCTGGAATAGATAACAATTCTCAATTGTTATCCCCCACTGAAGTTTTTTATTTGTTAGTGCGAGTTACCTACTTACAGAAATGAAAGACTTTCCTTCTGAAATGTCGTTGAATTTTTAAATATAACCTTTTGATAGTGAAAACATCCTTTTGTTTTAATTTCTTTGCCCCATGCCTTTTCTGCTTGTCTAGTTTGACTTCTAATTTCACTTTCGGGTAAGATGCATATAAATCCTTGCTAAATTCTAAAGTGCCCTCTAACGCCTTATTAAGGTCACTCGTAAGGAACTAAATTTCTTCAATCATGGCCATATCATTGAAAACACTGATGATTCTACAGATATAGATACATACGAGGACACGTGTACGTTCACGGTTACGTTCACGTTAACGGTCACGTGTATATTATTGTTAACAGTACAGATACTTTCAAGATTTTAATGGGTCGATAAAGATTCCACTTACGAGCGCTTTGCAAGTGAAGAAATGGAATGCTTTTTGGAACCTTCTATGAATAATATCGCCTTTTCGGTAAATCATCTCGGGGGAAGGTGGAGTATTTTATTTGCTTTGGGCTAGTTTACTGACTGCAACTAAGACTACATAGAAATATGAATGCTTAGGACTTTAGTAGATTAGGTTACTTTTAGGCAGTGAGTAAGATTGTACAAAGCTTCATTTGGGACCTAGAGCAGTGAAAGAGCTTGTGTCACATCAGGTTTTCGTATGAAGAATGAAGGAGAAAATCGGATGTGGACCAGCCTTTGACTGCGAAGTCTTATTATTATATTAAGACTGATTTGTAATACATTCAAAGTAAAGAGTCAATACGTTATGTTACATTCAAAATGAAATTTTTAAGGAATAGGCAATATCCTCAATGTGAAAGCAACTCAATTACATTTGTGTTACTTTCGCTAATCCAATCCATTTTACAAATTTGAGTTTATTTTATTACAAATTCAAAAATTGAAAACACCAAAGCAAGTATCGCAGCCAATAAATGACCTTTAGCAACCTCTTTATTTTTCTTCCAATACTGAATGGCTTGAATTAACATTGACACACCCAACAATGGCACAAATACATCTGTTTCAATTTTCCAAACACCTAAAATATGCGTACATACAAATATTATTATGCTTATAGAACAAATATTGCTAAGTACAGACAGCACTTTTTCATCTGTTTGTGTTTTACTCCAACTACCTCTCACTTTTCCCATTGTACCTCCTCCAATATGATTAATTATTATTTTATTATCTAAGACGCAATAATCTACAAGTTCGTCATAAAATATATGTTTAACTATAACATAATTACCATAAATTAAGTATATTTACAATTTAAAAAATCAGTAGTAGCCTCAATGTGAAAGTAACTCAATTGGTATTGTGTTACTTTCAGAATATCAATACTAGCTTAATAGAGTAAACCTATATCTAATGATATGGGTTTACTTGTGTCGACATATTAGAAGGTTATGAATTAATTTTTATTATCCAATAGTTTCTGGCATAAGTACATTAAACATCCATTTATTATTGCAAGTATAATATAATTAATTAAATTATTTTTTAGTTTGATAACCTCAAATCCTATAAAAAATGTTAAGACAATACTCAAAAAATTTATTAATGCAAATAATTTATTCTTTTTCATATTTTATCCCCTTTATTCGTTACTTGCTTAATTATCTTATTCTATATTATAGATCTGCAATCCTTTAAAAATATATTTCAAAGATACAATGCCGTGGAACCAAAATTTCACGGCGTTTAATAACCCCCATACAATATAATAAGATGTTATATGGAGCCAAAAAAGCCACAGTATTTTTACTGTGGCTTTTTTGGTAATCTACAATGAATGTATTATTATACTGGGGTAGCGCCAACATTTCGGAAATGATGGCGCTACCCCTATAGATCCTTTTTATTCTTCAACCACTTTAATCATACTTAAAGCAGAATCAAGCAATTCTCTTAAAATTTCATTTTTCCCTTTACCAGTCATTTCAGCTAATTTATTAAGATTTTTATTCTGACTTTCTCGCACATAATAAGTTAGTTTATCTTCTTCATTTTTTTTCTTTGCAATGGTTATAACACCTTGATTCTTAATGTTTACACTTTTATTTTCATTTACAGTATTTGAAACATTTATATCATTAAGACTTATGATGTTTTTTTTATACCCAATTTAAATGCCTGTGATTGCTTTATGGTTCTTTTACTACATAATTAACTGCTTAATTAAATTTAGTTAAATCTTAATTAAATTCTTAACTAGCCTTAACTAACCTCAGCTTAGGTGTATCCCAGAACTTATTTTTATGCTATGAAGTTGTTAATATATATCTAGAAAACTATAAAGTGGTCATACCCTAACAAAGAGAAAACTTCAGCAGTAGTATAAAATCTCCTTCTGAAGTTTTCTATTTAGCTTCTTCGAAGCTGTTGCAGCGACCCAGGAGATGATTTAATAGTATTTTACTCTTTAAATTATAGTTGTTAACAGTTAATAACCATGATATACTAACGCTAATTGGAGGTGCTACAATGGCAATAAATAAAGAAACTCATGTTATTGTACCTGTCGTTTTAAGTATAGAACTGGAAAAACAACTGAAAGAATTGGCAAAAAAGAGTGAACGGAGCAGGTCAGCACAAGTGGTTACATATATTAAAGAAGGTATAAAAAAGGAAGTAGAAGGAGGTAATATATGATGGCACAAATTATCGCAGTGAGTAATCAAAAAGGTGGAGTTGGTAAGACTACGTCCACATTAAATTTAGGAGTAGCACTTACTCAGCTTGGCAAGAAAGTATTAATGATTGACCTAGATCCACAAGCTAGTTTAACAATTTCAATAGGTCTTGAGCCGGAGAATTTAGAAAAAACAATTTACAATGCATTGATTGATGATATGGATATAAAAAAACTAATTTTATTTAATGAACTTCTCTACTTCGTACCATCCACTATAGATCTTTCTGCAGCAGAAATGGAGCTTGTATCTGAAGTAGGGCGCGAATTTAAACTTCGCGAGGCACTTGACCCAGTAAGAGAAGATTTCGACTATGTATTAATCGATTGCCCCCCTTCACTTGGATTACTAACTATTAATGCATTAGTTGCCTGTGATGTTGTAATTGTACCTATGGCACCTGAGTATCTTGCATTACGTGGATTTAATTTGCTTGAAAAAACAATGGCTAAGGTTAAAAAACTAAACAAAAAACTTGCCTTAATGGCAATATTAATAACTTTATATGATAGCAGAACAACACACCACAAAGATGTAGTTGAAGAACTGCGAAAAAGCTATCCTGTTTTTCATTCCATGATAAAAAAATCAATAAAATTTCCAGATGCGGTGCTCGCAGGACAACCCATTATGACCTATGATCGAAAATTTGAAGGATCTGTTTCCTATCAAGAATTAGCTAAGGAGGTTATAGCATGGGAAGTCGAAAAGTAAGTCTAGCTGATAAGATGAAAAAAGTAAATGCAATGCAAACACAAGGAGTAAAAAAAGGACAAGGTGTGGATGCATTTTTCACAAGTACAATTGACGGTGAAAGCATTGAAAAGCCTGATAATTGTACAAATGTAAATACATTCACGGACACGTCCACGGGTACGTTCACGGTCACGTCGCCAAGCACAGACACAGCACTGAATACGAACCCAGTTTCAGGTACGGACTCGGTGCTAGATTCATTACTTAGTAGCAATGAACAATTTGTAAGATGTGTAGCTTATTTAAGAAAAGATCAAGCGGCTTTCGTAAAGGATTTGTCAAAACAACTGACAAAGAAAAACAAAGGAAAAAGAATAAAAGAATCGGAGATATTTAGAATGGCTATGGATATGCTTATGAAGGTCGTGAACAAATAAGTTGGGATGAAGTAAGTCTCTGGAAGATAAAATGCTATTTTAAATTAAATCATTGCTTTCAGAGCTTCGATATTATTAATAAATCTAAAGTTTTGTACTTATTAACAGTACAAAACTTTAGATTTATTTTATGTTTTTTTTATGAATTTCTTATAATATAAACTTTTTACTTTAGTCCCTAACAATATAAATAAAGTTATAACTGTACGGGCACGTTCACGGTAACGTCACCGAGAACGGATACAGAACCGACTACGTTAACTCACACAAGCCTGGTTATGGGCACGTATATATTACTGTATATTTAATCTTTTTACAATTTCCAATAGCCTCTTATTAAAATTAATGTGATAGTTAAAATTTTTTCGAAGAAGGAAGATGACAATATGCTAAAAATTTTATTTTTAGAGGATGAACCCACTATATCAGAGGTAACAACAGAATATATGAAAATGCAGAATTACGAAGTAGTTTGTGCAAAGGATGGAGAAGAGGCTTTAGATTTTTTAAAAAGCAATTATTTTGATTTAGCAATACTCGACATAATGGTACCCAAGGTAAGTGGGCTAGTTGTTCTTGAACATATAAAGAAAACAAATCCCCAAATGGCTACAATAATGCTAACTGCCCTTGAAGACGAACAAACACAGTTAAAAGCCTTTAATCTTTATGCTGATGATTATGTAGTAAAGCCATTTTCCCCCTTGTTATTACTTAAACGTATAGAAACAATATTGCGTAGGACCAGGGGTAGTAGCACAAAGATTTCAGAAGTAAAAGGCTTATATATAAATGATGAAGCATATGAGGCTTACTACGACAATCAATCTTTGCATTTAACATTAAGTGAATTTTTACTTTTACAAACGCTTGCGAAAGAACCAAATCGAGTATTTACTCGTGAACAATTAATAATGAAAATTTTCAATGAGGAATATTTTGGAAACGACAGAGTAATAGATGCACATGTGAAAAACACGAGAAAAAAGCTGCCTAAAAAATACATAAAAACAGTAACTGGTGTAGGTTATAAGTTTGATACGGAGGGAGTCTTTTGAACTTATCAAAGAAGACCTTTGTGTATAGTGCAATTATATCAGGGACAATCGTAACCTTAATGATAGCTTATTTTGTCCTAATGCTTCCTTCATTATATGTGGATTATATGAAAAAGAGTAATTTTAAATCAATAAAATCAATACAAAAAAGCTATATAAATGATGGAAATTATAAAAATATATCCTCAAGTAACCCAGCAGGAACAGCAACTATTAAAATACCAACCACTGGTAATGAAGTTTTTATCGCAAATAAAATGTGTTCTATAAAAGTCACTATTAATGATAATGGTATATTGAAGGTTATTGAAAAAGTAAGATACTATGGTGCTCACAGGGACGAAATGGAAAATATAGATAAAGATGATTTTGATTTTACAAGAAGTATAGGGGATGTTTTTAAGAATAAGTTATTTAAGGATAATTTGCCCATAACTTTTGAGTTTTTAGGAAATGATTATAAGAATATTTATAAAGCAACATCATCAAAGTTTAATGTAGTAGATGATAATACGGTTATTTATGAAACCAACGTATCTGATGGAAATAATTATTACACTAACTATATGGCTATGAGTATTAATAATAGTGATATTATTGTATCGGTATTTTCAGCAATGAATCCTAAAATAGGAGAGATACGTCCAATAATCCTTCAAAGTCTACCCATGATTATTGCCACAGCTCTTTTATTAATATTGGTATCAACGATTTTGTTTTCAAGAAAAATTGTGCTTCCAATAGAAAAACTGGTAAATCATGCTGTGTTTATGAAAGACAATACCAATAGGGACGTTGAACTAATGAAAATAGAAGGACGAGATGAAATTGCAGTTTTAGGTGAGACACTTAATGATTTATATCTAAAATTAAATGAAAATTTTAAAGAGCTAGAAAAAAAGAACAGCTATTTATCGGGCCAAAATAAAAGGCAAGAGGTATTTATTCGCGCATCCTCCCACCAACTAAAAACTCCAGTTGCAGCAGCACTACTGCTGATAGAGGGTATGATAAACGAAATAGGAAAATACAAGGATACAAAAGAGCATTTACCAAAGGTAAAGCTTCAATTACAATCCATGAGAAAAATAATAGATGATATTTTAAATCTTAACAATAGTATTGAAGCTATCAAAAGAGAAAACATAAATATTATTGAAATAATTAATGAAAGCCTTGCGTGCCATGAGGTGCAAGTGAAATCAAAGCAGCTTAATATAGAAAAGGAAATTAACTTCACGAATATAAATACAGATAGGAAGCTTATTTTTAAAATAATAGACAATCTAATAAATAACGCTATAACCTATACATCAAAAGAGGGGCATATAAAAATAACATTAACGCAGAAATCATTAACTATTATTAATTATGGAGCATTTATAGAGGAAGAATTATTACCACACATATTTGATCCATTTGTTTCAGGTAATAGTGAAAATAGGGGGCATGGCCTAGGTCTTTATATTGTAGCCTATTATGCAAATCTATTAAACTATCAGGTAGATGTTAGAAATATTAATGATGGGGTAGAAGGTAGCGTGCTTTTTGCAAATACTAAGGATTATAAAACGATAAAATAAAAAGCTGTATTCTTCATATTGATTTATGTAATTACCATAATATTCACATACAATCTTCATATGAAATTCATAGTGGCTTGGTATAATTTAACTATAATGAATCGTTAAATCATCACCTGCGGTGCTGAAATGTAGTTAAATAGGGGGAGAATTTATGGTAACTATAAAAAATTTAGAGGTAAGATATGGCAAGCAAATTGCATTGTCAATAAAATCACCAATAACCTTTGAAATTGGTGATCGCATAGGAATAATAGGCTCAAATGGAGCAGGAAAGTCTACCCTAGTTAAATCAATCTTAGGGCTTACAAATTATAATGGCACAATTCACACCAGTTTAAAGCCAGAAGAAATGTCGGCGCATATGCAGGAAAATAATTATGTGGATACCATGGCGATTAAACATATAATTGAGGCTATTTTGAATACAAAGATAAAGAGTAATAAGGTGCTACAGGAACTAATTAGCTTCTTTAATTTTGAGCAGTGTCTTAATAAAAAATTTAGTACACTATCAGGAGGACAAAAGCAGCGTTTAACAATAATATTAGTTTTAATTCAAGATGCTCCTTTGGTATTCTTTGATGAAGTTACTTCAGGGCTAGATTTTGAAACCCGCCAGCAATTAATGAGTAAAATAACTGAGTGGTATGAGAATAAAAGTGCCACCATTTGCATTGTATCTCATTATTATGAAGAGTTAGACAAACTAGCAAATAAGATATTGATTTTAGACAAGGGGCAAGTAGTTGACTTTGGCAGTAAGGAAGATCTTTTCCAAAAATACTGTGGGAAATCAACAATAACCATTGAAAATAATAAAAGAAACGAAGAATTGACGAGGCGCTTTACAAAAATAGTATCACCGAAGCATTTAATAGCTATCTCTTGCAAATGCGAGAATAAGGAATTAGAAATAGTAAAGGTATTAATAGATGAAAATATAAACTTTAAAAGAAGCAACAATGATATTGAAATAATGTCTATTAATGCTAAAGCAAGATTTGGTAATGAACTTGAGGGAGAGGCTAGTGATGAATACAAAGCTGTTTAATTTGAGCTTAATAAAATATGAATTCAGAAATTTAATGGGGAATATATTTACAATGATTTTCGGAGTATTCTTTCCCATTGGTATGACATTATTCTTTGGAACCGCAATGGTAGGTAAAGTTCCAGAATCTATGAAAGATATTTTTATAACAAATATATTTATCACTGACAGCTTAATTATTCCATTAGCAACTATTCTTATAGGGTATGCCGCTGTATTTTCACAGGAGCTGGAAAAAAAATATACCCTTACGTTTCCGTTTGTTTGGCTATAGTGAGAAAACTGCATTGATGTCTAAAATATGTGCTAATTTAATTTTTATAACCTTGTCATTGATTTTGTATACAGTAGTAGTTTGCTCTGTGTTAAAAGTGCAGATCCCAGCTTTAAGCTCCGCACTTATTTTAATAGGTTCCTTATATTTATTATCTACATTTTTGTTTATACTAGCTCATGGAATAGCATTATTTTTTAAAAAGTTTGGGCCAACTAATTCCATAACTATGTCGTTATATTTTGCAATAATGGTTTTAAGTGGAATGTTCGGTGTGCAATCAAAAGATTTCCCAGATGGAGTAAAGGCTGTGGCATATACTTTACCAACCACTTATATAAGTGGAGAATTTATAGATTTTTGGAAAGCGGGTAGTTATAATTTTGTGCCATATATTCAGTCATTTATATTCTTTGCAGCAGTTTCATGTATTATATTGTTTCTGTCAATACACCATAATAGTAGAAGAGTAAAGTAAATTAAATGCAAACACAAAGTGTAAAAAAGGACAAGGTGTAGATGCATTTTTTACAAGTACAATTGACGGTTAAAGCATTGAAAACCCTAATAATTCTACGGATGTAAATACGTGAACGTACACATCGAAAAGTACGGATACAGAACCGATTACGGCGACTTGCACTGACTCGGTGCTAGATTCATTACTTAGCAGCAATGAACAATTTGTAAGATGTGTAGCTTATTTAAGAAAAGATCAAGCGGATTTCGTAAAGGATTTGTCAAAACAACTGACAAAGAAAAACAAAGGAAAAAGAATAAAAGAATCGGAGATATTTAGAATGGCTATGGATATGCTTATGAAGGTCGTGAACAAATAAGTTGGGATGAAGTAATGCTCTGGTTATAAAATGTTATTTTAACGACATTTCAGGTAATCATTGAAAAGAACTATAAATATACGGTCACGGTAACGTTCACGTAGACGTGACCGTGATCATATAAAGACACGTCTGTGGTTACGTGACCGTTACCAAGTACCCCCGCTGAAGTTTTCTATCTGTTAGGGCAAGTAACTCCTACTTATAGAAGTTGGAGACTTTCCTTCTGAAATGTCGCTAAAGTGATGTTCCACTAAATAATGTAGCATCACCTCTTAATTATCATATCTGAATTTTTCTATGCACGTGAACTATTTTAAATATCTTTCATTCGGACATCATAAGCTACTCGGAGTACGGGTACAGCCGACATACGTGTAAAAACCGGCCACATGCTGGATATTGATTCCAATACGTGACTTTAGTTGTTGAACAATATATAAAAGTTGCGTTGCAAAAAAAAGTTAATCAAAACGCTTCAAATATGAAAATTTATTTTATGAACTATAATTCATTTTATCTAAGTTTCTAATTTTTCGCATATTCGAAATAAAAATAAAAACTATATATATTAGTAATACTATGATTCCTATAGTAAAAGAGGTATTAAGTATTCCACAATTATGTGATAACCAAAAAACTTCATTTTGGGATATACCATTCATATTTCCCATACTAATTACTATGATTGAATCAAAAATATAGTGCATTATCAAAGGTGCAAAAAAAGTGTATTTTAATGCAAGCCATGCATAAACTATAGATAGAATTAATGTACCAGCAACCCTTGACATGCCATGATTAGGAATATGCCACTGTGTAAATATCATTTTATTCACTAAACCATTTAAATTCATAGAATTAATATTTTGCAGTTCGCTCCATCCAGTGAAATAATTAATTCCCTTACCTATTAACTGAGCCATGATTAAACCTAGAAAACCAATAATAACAACTTTACCAAATATTTTCTTTTTACACATATACCCTATACCCATAACATATGAAACAGTAATAATACCAAAACTAAACCACACAGGCATCGTTGGGGCAAATTTCCACTTAACTCCTGCCAAAATATGATTAATACAGTACTATTTTCACAAATAAACTTTGAACTTATAAATTGTCCTAAAGTGGATATAAGTGGAATACAAAATATAAATACCAGTATAGCTTGGAATAATAAATTATTTGGAATTTGTTTCAAACTCTTCTTTATGTTTTCCATTTTTATGCCCCTTTAATTTACAATTGTGTCTTATTGTTTTAAATATTATACCATTATATACTATTTTTATAAACATATAGAATCTACTAATACGAGACTGTACATGGAAACTGTCACAATGAGGTACACCCTAATGACACTATCAGAATATGTTTCACTGGGGTTATAAAAAGAATATATGAAATGTTTCAAATATAAATAGACTTGATGCAATTTGCCTTTTAAAAAAATGTCATTATAATTATATAAAATAATGTTAATAAACTAATCCCTAACACTAGTATTATAGGATTCCTAAACATCAAACCACATTGTAAATATACGCCTCCAGCAATAGCAAAAATAATACTTATTATTTGAGTTATAATAAGTTTTAAAACTTTTGGAATATTCTTCTTAATATAATTCACCTTATTCATTTAATACTTTGCCATATCATTGAAAACACTGATACTTCTACAGATATAGATGCATACTATGACACGTGTACGGGTACGTTCACGGTAACGTAACCAAGAACGTATACATTACCGTTAAAATTACAAATACGCGCTTAGTTAAATCATCTCCAGAGGAGCTGAATTGATGACTTCCGTATATATTTAATCCTTTTACAATTTCAAATAGCCTCTTATTAAAATAAATCTTTTCCTTACCCACCATTTGAGATGCTCATCGATGGATCAGTTTAATTACTAGCTCTATTTTTTTATGTTCAAACTATTGCGATAGTGTTTTTATATGCTTTATGGTGATTGTAACATTTTAAATTCACACAAAGGTACAAACTAACACGAAACAACTAAATGAGCTTACACGGCAAATAAACGAGTCTTTCCGCTATAACCTAAATGAGTATTAATAATATCAACTACTTAACCATAATAAACATTTAAGGACATGTTTCAGCTCCGCAGATGATGATTTAATCATAGTAAATCCTATGTTAACGGCAACCTATTTACGAACAGCTTAAACTTAATTATATAAAAAATGTAGTTATATTGTTAACTACTAATTCTAAACAACAGTTGTTGTTTTAGATAGTTTTAAATAAACAACAAGGTTTTAATACTTTTAGGCACCCTTCAAGTCGTTGATACTACTATGTTTGAGTATGCGAAAGGCAACCTATTTACGAATAAAGGCAACTTATTTACGAATAAGTCATTTTGAAAGGCAACCTATTTACGAACAAAGGCAACTTATTTACGAACAAAATCATTTTGAAAGGCAACCTATTTACGAATGTGCAACTCGTTTTATGAAAAGTTGTTGACAACTCAATTATTGAAATGTTATAGTTCCTGTGGGGAGGGGATTGGGAAATGATAACAGATTTAACAAAAGCAAATAATAATTGGATATATCAGAGCAATAAATTGATTGAAGCGTCTTATTCATTTACAGTATTGGAACAAAAATTAATTAGATTGCTCGCAAGTATGATAACAAAAGATGATGTTGATTTAAAAGAATATCAATTTTTAGCGACCGATTTAAGTAAGACCTTAAACATTCATAAAAGAAATATTTACAGGGAATTAGATCGTGTCACAGATAAATTAATGGCAAGGTTTATAAAAATGAAAAATGACGATACCGAAGAGTTTGATAAATTCCATTTAATAAAAACAGCAAAATTACGAAATGGGATATTAATATTGAAAATCGATGAAGATATGAAGTATTTTTACTTGAAACTGAATTGGTATACAAAATACCAATTAAAAAATATTATGCAATTTAAAAGTACTTATTCGTTTAGACTTTATGAGTTATTAAAACAGTATGAGGGCATAGGCAGTAGATTAATAAGTATTGCGGATTTAAGAATTGGATTAGATATCGAAAAAGAACAGTATCCAAAGTATTCAAATTTAAAACAAAAGGTAATAAATGTTGCTCAAAATGAAATAAATCTAAAAACCGATATATCATTTGATTATGAAGAAATCAAGACAGGTAGAAAAGTTACAAGTATTAAATTTTATATAAAGATCAATAAAGATAATGACATAGCAACAGACGAGGTTTGTGCTACTATGGTGACTAAATCTACCAGTGAGGAAAACAAGTACTCAATTGAGGATATAACGGTGGTACAAAACATCTTCAAAGAAGATATAACAGCAGACGATGCAAAATCTATATTAACCACTGCCAAAGGTAACTTAGAAATTATTAAAGAAAAGTATGATCTACCAAGAAAAACAGATGTCGCGAATATAGTTGGTTGGGTGCGTGACGCAATCACTGGCAATTATAAAGCACCTAAAGGCAAGACCAATGCTGTTGGTAGTTTCAATGACTACGAGCAAAGAAAGTATGACTTTGATAAGTTGGAAGATACTTTATTAGGTAAAAATGATGATAAATCAAATAAAGAAGATAATATGGGATGGGAAGAAAAAACTGCAGAGGGTATGAGTGTGAAGGATATGGTGGATGATGTGAGAAAAGCGTTGAACTCAGAGACTTCCACAGGGAGTGTAATCACATAGGTCAAATCATCTCCTGCGGAGCTGGGGTTTATAAGCCAAAATAGCCAATAGTTTAGATGGTCTTTACAAGAGGAATATTCTAAGTAAGCATTAAAAAGAGTTATAACTATACGAATACGGTAACGTGCACGTACATGTGACCGTGCACGGGAACATATTCATATTATGTTAAACTAATTTAAATAACCTGTCAACATGGTCTAATGTTGTTGAAAATACTATTTATCAACAATATTAGTGAGCTTTAGGCGGCGGCACTGTTGCCAATGATGTTGGTTGGTATCTAATCTTATAAGTTGGGGGTTTCTATAAAATGAATAATACTGATATTAGCAAACGGTTATCTGAATTAGAGAATAAACAAAAAATGCTATTTATAGGAGTTTGCAGAGCACTAGAAAAGCTTGGAATAGAACAAGATGATAATTTAGAATTATTTTGTATATCTCGATTTTCATACGAAGGTTTTGAAAATTTTAAGACATTTTTATTAGAAAATTCAATTAAGCTTCATAATGAAAATTTAAGCAAAGTTAAATTCATAAATAATTACAATGCTCTTTTCCCAGATAAAGAATCATTATTATCTAAGTTAATGAAATTAGTTGATAAATCAGATGAATTTGAACAAATATGTAGTTTATATTTTGATAGAATATAAGTATTTATTCAAAAAATAGCGTAGGGCAACGATTAATGGTGGGGTATAAGCTAACGGTTGACACTATCAGCCCCCGTATCGGACTTTCACCGACGAGTAAACGCCCATGCCAGGCACACTAAAAAAAGAAGGTGTTAACCCTCTTTTTTATCTTTTAAAGTTAGTGATAATGTCCTTTGCAGCTTGCAACATAGATATTTTCATCATCAATACTATATATAAGTCTATGAACATCTGTTATTCTTCGACTCCAATAACCGACCAACTCATGCTTTAATGCTTCCGGCTTTCCTAGACATTCATTTCCGTTTCTTTCAATGTCTTTTATAAGTTCATTAATTTTTCTTAATATTTTTTTATCCTCTGACTGCCAATATACATAATGCTCCCATGATACCTCTGAAAAAATCTTATTCATCAAGCAGTTCCCTTTTAATTCCCTTTCCCATTTTTAATTGGTCAATAGATTTCAACAATTCATTATAATAGGTGGGATCACTTCTAACGTACAAATTTTCCATAAGGTTATTATATGCTGATTCAGATAACATAACCACGTTGTCACCACGCTCGCGAGTAATAATAATGGTTTCAAAATCTTTTGTAGCTTTGTCGCAATAATTTTTAAAATTCTGTCTTACATTCGAGTAACCTATAGCGATCATAAAATCACCTCCATACATATATTGTACACTACTCTGTACAATATATGCAAAAATAATAATTGGGAATGTAATTATTCCATAAGTTTAACGACATTTCAGAAGGAAAGTCTCCCACTCCTATAAGTGGGAGTTACACACTATAACAAATAGAAAACTTCAGTGGGAGTATAAATTTCCTTCTGAAGTCGTTAATTTATCTTCTACGAAGCTGTTTCAGCTCCGCAGGAGATGATTTAATTAACAACCTAGTTTTACGCGCCACGCAAATTATTGGTATCAGTAGGGTTTAATAGTTTCTTAAGTGAAAGGTGATGGTGTTAAATATGAAAAATGAAGTATTTTCTCGAAAAGAATTATTATTTCTAATTACAATAGTTTAGAGAAATGTTGGCGAGATCCCATATTTAAAAACAAAAAAATAAAGAGCCTAGTATCAATAGACCCTTATGGGGAGAAATATATTTAATTGGGTGAACACCTTAAGAAGTTTGTCCACTTTTCATAAAAATATTCATTATATTAAAAAATAGTTTATATTAAATTTCATTCAATAAAATTTAAAGTGAGGTTGGGATTAAAAAGCTCACTTTAAATTTCTCAATGACTTTTATAATTCTTTTTTATCAACGCAAAAATGACATTTCGTACGTTAAGAAAATTAAAACCCTATAAATGTAAATACTTTACTCGTTAAGTAACGGTAATAATAGTATAATTAAATAAATGTTTTGTGTCGCAACAGTAAAATATTATGAATTAAACAGAGGAGGTCTACCATGAAAAATAAAGCAACTTTAATTTTTAGTATTGTATTAAGTGTAATATCATTAATATTAATTTTTATAGGTGCAGTATACAATCTTATATTATGTATCATAAGCATAATTTGCTTATTTATAGGCATTATAATATTAATTATTTGGAGTACCAATAGTTATAAATGGGTATGTGATAAATGTGGAGAAACCTTTGAAATTACTTTAAAGCAAAATATATTCGGGGTAAACGCTGGTGTAAATTATAAAAATTTGTATTGTCCTAAATGCCATAAGAAAACTATGTGTAAAGGTATATCTAAACAATAGCGAAAACAGTTCATAATTTTCATGAATTACGTCACAAACGAATGTACGATTTTGACTAAAATCATACATTCGTAAAAATAGCATAAAGCGTTGATATATAAAGCCTTATAGTAGATTTAACCAAAGCCTTTTTCCTTATTGTTTGAATGTATTGTTTTATCTAATATATTATAAATATAGTGGGATAGGTAGTAATTGAACCTGTTCTATCTATTTTATATGTACCAGAATTTCACAAAAATTTGTTTACATTTTTTGTGAAGTTTGTTATTATTAATTTAAACAATATACATAGCAGTGGAAGTCAGCAATATTAACCTTACTGCACTTACCAAATCGCATGATATTGTCGGAACAGCATACATAGCAACGGAAGGTATAGGGTTTTAACCTTATCACACTTACCAAATCGCATGATGTTGTTTTTTTATACCCAATTTAAAATAACTTTCTATAAAATAGGAATATAATTCTTGACTTTAGTGATGGGTCAATTCATATTTGGCACATGAAAAATAACAGTGTGATTACTTATGTTTAAATGCCTGTGATTTTTAAATAAATTAAAAAAATTTAGCTCTGTTTGCACCTCAAAACGGAACCCGTTGCTTTTTTAGCGTATTTTTATATTATGCCTACCCCATCAAATACCACTTGTGGTAAAAACCTTAGAATATCTCCCATAATAAAGCTCGAGTTTTCATTAAATCATCTCCTGCGGAGCTGAAACAGCTTCGTAGAAGATAAATTGACGACTTCTTGACAGAGATTTAGACTCCCACTGAAGTTTTCTCTTTGTTAGGGCAAGTAACTCCTACTTATAGTACGTGGGAGACTTTCCTTCTGAAATATCGTTAAAATAGTAAATTTAAAATTAAATCATTGGCCAAAATTTACGAGCAGCTATTTTATGAGAAAACCGTTAGCTGACGTAAGGAAACCTTCACACTTAAGATAACTACTAAACTTCTTTATTTCCGAGGAAAGAAAAATAGGTTGTACTATCAAAATTCAGTATATTTGCTATACAAGTATAGTAATGATTTATTAATTATTATGAAATATGGTTAATACAAATATATATAAATATTGAGTTTATATGGATTGTTAAGCATTTAGTTAAATTTAACTAAGCACTTAGAGACATGGATATATCACACATTGTTAATATAATGCATTTAATAAAAGAAGC
Organism: Clostridium sp. CM027; assembly: GCF_024730565.1. Classification (NCBI taxonomy): domain Bacteria; kingdom Bacillati; phylum Bacillota; class Clostridia; order Eubacteriales; family Clostridiaceae; genus Clostridium; species Clostridium sp. CM027. Next base: position 12,270 of record NZ_CP077726.1, on the reverse strand, counting down.
AATACTAGCGCCAAAATGACCAATAACAATGTTAAGGTTTTTAATAATGGTAGGACTTGTTCCCCCTGTTTGTTGCAATTTCAATGAGCAATATTTTTTTTGAAATGAGCATAAAAGAAGCATTTGCATCTGCAGTGATATTTAATTTACTAGACTTGATAATTTTAGGAATAAGAAAAGTAGTAAGAAAGAAAAAATGAACATTAGCCTTACCATGGTAATTTAAATAATTTACATTAGGGCGGGATGTTAATATGGGGGAAGAATTATGAGAAAAATAAGAGCAATTTATATTGGTGATGTTAAACATAATCAGTGCCCGGTTTTTGAATTAAATATAGATACTGGTTGGTTTGAAATGTTGGAAGATAAGAGTTTTACATATGAAAAAGAGTGTATTTATGATGATGCAGATTTCTTGATTTTTTGATGTTGAAAATGATAGTGTTAACTTAGTAATTAGAAAAAAAGACTAGTAAATATATAAAATGGATATGTTGTTATAATTTAATGTTAATTATTTATACTAATATTAAATATTATAATATAGTAATAGTTTTTAATGCTATCATTTTATTGTATCCCCATTGAGATGCCTTTGAGGATACTATCCACGATGAATTATATACAAATTTAAGTTCTGCGGACTTAATCAAGTTTTTCACATAAGAAGATGAATAAAAAAGTAGCTAAGATATAACTCTTAACTACCCGAAGTAATTAAACTAGTTTAATATACCCCGCACTAACAAATCCGCCATGATTACCATAAAATATAGAATACCAATTACCTACCTTATTATCAATTTTAACTTTTTCATTTTTGTTTAGTGTCCCCAATATACTGGAATTTACATTTGCCCTCAACCTAACATTAAGTACGTATGCAGTAACTATCCCATGCTTTCCAGAAGATATAATTGGATTATTTGAAACTATAGTTTCTCCACTGAAATTTAATCCGAGGTATGCAAATATACCTTTTACTATTGCTAAAGCCACTTTTTCTTGATAAGCATTTGATAATAGTAAATTTTCTTCAGTTGGATTACTAATAAATGCAGTTTCTACTAATATAGCAACCATGCTAGTCATTCTAAGCACACCAAAATTAGCAGTTGTGCACCCTCTATTTGTTAATCCTGTAGCCTTTATTAATTCCGATTGTACTAGTTTAGATAATCCTGCACCACTCGAACTTTTCGGGTATGAAAATGTTTCTATTCCATGAGCTGATTTATCTGAAAAGCTATTTGCGTGAATTGATGTAAATGTATCACAACCATTATTGTTCGCGGTATTAGCTCTTTGTGCTAATGTTAAATAGACATCTGTAGTTCTTGTATATATCACCTTTTGTCCTCTTTCTACAAGTATCCTACCAACTTTTTTACCAATAGCCATAACAAGGTCCGCTTCATGGGAATGATCCCCTACTGCTCCAGAATCTGTTCCTCCGTGACCAAAATCAACGCAATGTGTATATATTTTATTACTCATAATAACAATTCCCCCTCTTATTTTTTAATTTTTTGTAATCCTATTTCTATCTATTTTTAACTAAAAAAAATTCCACCAAGTTAATCCTTAGTGGAATATTTCGTGGTGCTCAGCATCGCAGATGATGCCAGTACCAAAGGTGATGACCAGCACCGCAGGTGATGATCTATAGCACCGCAGGTGATAACTATGCTACTTCAATTTCATTAGTGTCAGTAGTAATTACTTTAGCATCTTTCTTGCCAGTTAAGCTACCATTCGCTGATGCAAAAATGTTCTTTGCAATAACTAAATCCATAAGAGCATTTACTTCAGCGTCTTTTATAGTTGGAACTCCATTTTCATCAGTTTTAATGTCATCTACGCTTAAAGTAAAATACTTACCTTCTATAGATGTTAAAAATCTCATAACTAATTTATGCATATGTCTTTTCCTCCTTTTAATTATTACTTAATTTAGCCCTGAATTTTAAGCTGAAAAACTATTCCATAACTAAACTGGATTGATCTTGTCTGTCTAGTGTAAATAATGGATAAGTTTTAATGTTAGATATAGCTTTTCCTATTGCAAAAATGTCTTCATCATTTGCAGTAACTTTTAAATTACCTAATGTTTTTGTTGCGAATTTGTCGTTGCCATCGATATCGACCCCTACTTTCATAGTGAGTTTTAGTGCGCTTGCTACCTTTGTAGATACAACTGCCATATTGATTGCCCCCCTTCATTTTGTTTTTCACTGAATATATATGTCCTTCAAATTTTTTTGGCGGTTAATTTAAAAATAAAAACAAAGACAAAGACAAAGAAGGTATAGCTAATATAGCTACACCTTTGATTACTCTAAACAATTTATATCACATCTATTTGTTTCCATCCGAGCAACTGCTTCTCCAATTCATCAAAATCGTAGGAGCGTTGCTCGTAGTCATTGAATTTATCAGCTTTAATGACAGTTCATAAGGAAAGTCTCCCACTACTACACGTGGGAGTTACGTACCTTAACAAATAGAAAACTTCAGTAGGAGTACAAATCTCCTTGTGAAGTCATTAATATTTCAGCTCCGCAGGAGATGATTTAACTTTGCCTTTAGCAGGCTTATAGTCTTTTTTTATTGCATCTATAAGCCATCCAACTACATTACCAATTTTAGCTTTGACCATAAATAGGTTGCCTTTAACCATAAATAAGTTGCCTTTGACCATAATAGTTTGCCTTTAGAATTTCAAGGCCAGTCATACCAATGCTTTGAGGTACATATAAAACTATTAAAACAACAACAAGGAGCATACCCATAAATAAGTTATATTTGTTGTTGTTCTCTAGAACATATAAAAAAATAAGAATACCAATCTGGCACCCTTATTTTTCGTATTTTCCTATAACGGTGGATATAACTATAGTTAAATCTGCGATAGATTTATTGAGATCCTCAATTTTCTTCTCAAACCTAACCAAAAGATATACGCTCACACTTATAGGGAAGCCAACTGTATTAACCAGTTTAATAAATACATCATACATAATGCATTCCTCCCTCACCGCTATAGCTAATATATATGATTTTTCTAATTGTTTTCTTAAATATATTTTCTAAGCTTCTTTAACGCTTTATTTTTAACCCTTACATAATGATAATAACTATGCGGACCATCGCAAGCTATTTCACGAAGACTATCATCAAAAATATAGAATCTCTCCACAATGTCTCTCTCATATGGATCTAACTTTTCTAAGGCATCATATAGCCTTTTAACTTCCTCGTACGCTATCACTTCATCCTCTAAGGTAAATTCATATGTTGCAGTGGCATTGGCCTCTATAGGCTCTGCATTTGGCACTTCTCTATAATGTTTTATCTTTCCTTTTAAAAGAGCTTTAAAATTAGTTCTGATGCTATTTATACAGTAACCATCAAAAGTATTACTACCTAGTTTATAAAGATTAACTGCCTTTATAACTGAAAGATATCCCTGTTGCACTAGGTCTTCAAATTCATAAGAGGGTATGTGGTAACTTGCAGCTAACTTAATTATCAAAAACTTATACCGTTCAATAATGTCCATCAAAGATTTTCTATCCCCATTTTTTGCTTTTTCAACTAAAATTTCCAGTATAAACACCACCCTTTTCATTTCTTATATCTATTATACATAATTTTCTATAAATGTTAAATAATTTTTTTAAATTTTTTTAATTATTTTAAAATTAATGTTTTAAAAATAACATTACATAAATAATAAGTTTTAAATAATAATGACAATTAATGTCTTTACATTAATTGTCATTATGGTTTTCCATAGTCAATGTGTTTCTAATCTGACACAAGCCCTTTGTGTCAGATAACGAATGGCTTCAAATCTAGTGTTGTAATAAAATGTAATTTACCATTTCCGTCTAATCTGACATATTGACTATTATTCAATTATTGTGTAATATAAAAAATGGTAATTTTATATTGCGACATGATGTTCTATAAAATCACCTTGAAAACATGACATATACGACTATATTTAACAAATTTAGTGATAGTTTACTTAATTGTTAAATCTTTAACGGAAGGATGATGTAAAATTAAAACTGTAGAACCCATAAGAGAAATAAGGACCATAAGAATTATGAGATCGTATTTAAGAGATCAAAGCCTTCGAAATGAGCTGTTATTTATTCTTGGAATAAATGTTGGACTTAGAATAAGTGATATTTTAAAATTAACATTTGATGATGCCATGAATTTCAAGAACATGAGTGCCAAAGAATATGTAATAATCACAGAAAAGAAAACCTCAAAAACCAAAAAGTTTTACATAGGCTCCATAGTAATTAAACTAATTGAAGGTTATGCGGCTACTTTGGAAGAAGTGCTACCACATATGTATGTGTTTTGTAGTAAGAAATCAGAAAACAAACCAATATCTCGTCAACATGCCTGGTATATATTAAATAATGCTGCTGAAATGATAGGCCTCGTTGAAAGGGACCATAATGGAAAGATAATATCCGGAGAAATCGGGACCCATTCGATGCGCAAAACCTTTGGTTACCATGCTTATACGAGCGGCACCACCATAGAGCTGTTAATGGAGATATTCAATCATTCATCCAAATTACAAACTTTAAAATATATAGGAATAACTGAGGATCAGAAAAAGGAAGTTTATTTGAGTAGCAATTTGGGATGATTAAAAAATAGAGAATTATGTTATAATTTTCCTATATACTAAACGGTTGGACTTAACGAATAAGAAAGGATGAGTAATATGATTCGTAAAGCTTCATTAAAGAAAATCAATGATGTGATTCAGTGGATTGTTAGCATTGCGTTGATAGGTGTCGGTATTTACTACTTTTTTATCAGTAAGGATATGTTTAAAGAAATGGGTTGGCTTATTGTGTGGAGTGGTATTGGTATTTTGAATGCAGGGCGAATTATTGATTCCAAATTTTTTGAAGATAATTTAAGTTGGAAAAATAATTGGCAAAACATTATACAGATGCCTATGTCTGCAGCGATTGTTGTTTGTGAAATAAAAAGATTGTGGTTCTAAATTGATTTTTTTAATGATTTGCTAAAATGTAAGACATTCAGGGGAAATCTAATAAAAAGATAGAGAAGCAAGGTTATTAATCCTGCTTCTCTATCTTTTTCAAAATGCAATATGTTTTAACGACATTTCAGAAGGAAAGTCGCCATCTTATTTATGTGCTATGCAATACGTGTCCTAAATTCAATTTCTGTACTAAAGTTGTAGGGGTTTTGTTATAAATTATAATATCACTTTCTATTATATCACCCACAAATAAAATGTCCCACCTGGTGCGCATTGTAAAGAGGCGTGGTGGGTTCTATTAATAATAGTATATTCAAAAAATAAATAAATTACACCTTTATCTTTGTCTATATTCATTCATAGATGTTCATATAGTGAAATTAACATCTATATTCTATTATCATCATACTTTTCCCTTTATAATCTCCTAATTGTTAATTTCACTATAAGTTAGCAAGCGCAGACGTGTGCCCTCTCCTCCGTAGAACTCCTCTGATGGTGACCAGGCATATTTCAAATTCAATTTTTTATTGAATTTTTTATATTATAGAGGTATACTGTAAATAATACTCTGTAAACATCAGTAAACATACTAATATTAATGAATTTCAACAAAAATAATTGTAAACATTATTTAAATATAAAGGAGGCCATAAAATGGCAGATAATAATAATCCCTTTTCAGTAAGAATGGAAGCAGATGACAAAGAGAAGCTCATGGAACTCATTCAAGGAAGCGGCAAAAGCAGTAAAGAATTTATGGGGATCCTTATGGGTGCTTATGAATTAAACAAGGTGAAAATAGATATACCAGAGGTAGCAGAGGACATTAATCACCTCGAAGCATTAAGTAATCAGATCAATACTATATATGTAAACATGGCTAAACGAATACAAACTATAGATGAATCAAAGGTGCTGCAGTTTAATAAAGATATGGAAATCTATAAGAGTAAAATAGAAAGTTTAAATGTTGAAAATGAAACATTAAAAACAGATAAAGAAGATATGGAAACTACACTTCAGGGATCTTTTAATATAAGTGATGAGCTTAAGAAGCAGGTAAAACAATTAAGTGAAATCACAGAAAGTAATAAGGCCTTAATTCTAGAATATAAAGAAAAAAATGACACACTTGCAGGCCTTGTTACGGAATATAAAGGGTTTAAGAATGAAAATGAAACAGTTAAAACCTTACTTGCAGATAGTCAGGCAAGAAAAATAGATCTTGAGAATAAAATAATATCCAAAGACATCGAAGTCGATACCTTAAAAACAAAACTGGAAGCTGTAGCTGTGGAAGCTCAAAAACAAGCAACTAGATTTGAAGAATTAAAAGAGTTTGAAAAGGAAAAAACATTGCTAGCTATGCGAACTTTAGAAACAAAAATGGAAGCTACAGTTACCGAAGCCCAAAAGGAAGTAACTCGAATTTCCCAGCTGAAAGAATTTGAAAAGGAAAAAGCACTACTACAGCAGGAAAAGTTATTTAATAAGAAGATGCAGGAGCTTCAAGAGCAGTCTAATAAAAAGATATTAGAATACCAAAAACAGGCAGAAGAATATATAAGAGAGATGCAGAGACAAAGCCCAAATAAACTCTAGTGTTAGTAATTAGAATAAGACCAAATGGAATATAGGGCGTGCTTTCGGCCCTATATGAAATGCGGTAGTATTAAATTAACTATTGATAATTACGCACTCTTATTACTAGATAAAAGGCATACAATATAATTTTCGTTATATTGTATGCCTCTTAACTTTAATGCAATACCAATAGATTCAAGGATCATTCACTATAACCTTTATTATAATGTATGGTTGGTGTAGTTTAAATGTCAAAACTTATATATGGTATAATTGAGCAAATAAGCTAATTATGACTTGTATTATATAATATATAGTTTGAGAGAAGGGTTTGGAATAAAAAAGGGGGATACTTACTTAAGATGAATAATATAGCATTGGTATTATATGTTATAAGACTTCGGGGTATAGATGATAATAAATATGTAAATTTAGATAATGTAAATGGAAAGCCATTTATAAATGTATTTAATGATTATTGTCTAAGCAGAAAAAACATTTCTTGTAATGAAGAACTAGGAAAAGCTATTAATATAAAAAATTTAACTATTGACGATGATATTTTTCATGGTCAGTTAGAAACAGGAAACTATGGTTATTCCAGTGAGATAAAAAGTATATCAACAAGTAAAACAACTCATAAAAAAACAATAGAAGAGGCTGATATGATGCCATTATTCTTTTATGCTTGTATACCAAAGGATGCATATAAGGGTCTATTTGCACTTGAGAAATTTAGAACTTTTGGTTGCAAAACAATTTTCGAAAATGATTTAAATCAATTTTTTGAAGATAATAAATATAAAATTAAAGGTACGTTACATCCAATACTTCCGGAAAATGTAGCAAAACAATATTTGACATCAGGAGGTATATGTAGAATGAGATTGGTAAAACATACAGTCCCTAAAGATATAGCTGATGTATATAAAGAAGAGTATAGGAATGGAGAATTCGGAACATTTGAGTATGTAATTAACCCTAAGAAAAATAAATTTTTATCTTTTAAAAAGCCTATAAGTAAATTTTTAAATAATACAATTGGACTAAAAAATATAATAGAAATTGATGGAATAGAATATGATAATATAAAAGTTGAGTTATTAATTGGTAAGAAGAAGAGGACCATAAGTTTAAATAATTTAAATAATTTAACGGGAGATATAGATATATCAGATGATGTCGAATTTGAAATTGATGGTCATCCTAAATATGAAAGCATTTTGGAAATAGCACAAGATATTGTTGAAGAATATGTAGAAATTATTGATTATAAGAACTATAGACTTAAGGAGAATGCAGGTGTGAATAGAAAGGAAGAGATTAATGAAACACCTATTACTATACATTAATGACTATAAAATTATATTAACTATCGTAAGTTTAATTGTAATAACATTTATCTTAAAAACTAATGATAAATCTAAAATAAATATTGTAGATTTAATAAGAAAACATTTTAGTACTCTAAAGGTATTTGGTACTGGAAAGGTAGATAAAAATGATATAAACATATTTTTTATCCTACCTATTTTCATAGCTATAATATTAGCATTATATATGAAAATAGATGATACTAGGCTTGGTATTATAGTTACAGCATTTACTATATTTATAGGATTACTGTTCAACATATTAGCGATATTATTAGCATTTGATGGTGAAAGGAATAAAAAGATAGATAAGATTTTTATAAAAGAAGTTTTATACAATGTTTCATTTTCAATCATTGTAGCTATTTTAGTTATAGTAGTATCTCTATTCATGTTTATAAAATTCAACTCTATTATACATGTACTATTAGATTTTATATTATTATATTTAATTTTAGTTTTTATACTAACCTTGTTTATGGTATTAAAAAGGTTGTTTAATTTATTAACGGAAAAAATAGATAATAATTAGGATGGTATTAAGAAATTTAAGTTATGGATAAAATTGTAAATAGTGCATAAAAGGGGTGTATATTCTCAATTAGACACTAAAAATGTTATCAAAGGAGTATATATTGTCACACATAAAATAAAAAATGAGGGTGTAGGCTAGTTATAGAGTTTTATTAAATGTCGTGAAATTAATTATTTCACGACATTAACTATGTATAATTCTATTTAATTTTCCTATTGATTTAGCAAACAATAAGTAATATAATGTAATAAATGAATATTCATGATTCTGTGAAGAGAAGAGTAAATGTTATCTGAGTATCTAAAGCGAATGGAGAATGGTGGAAGCTCCATGAGAAAAGTAATATTGAAAGACATCTCTGAGAAGTTTATCTGAACATTAAAGTAAGATAAATCGGATTCCTCCGTTATAGGGAATTGAGATGGCGTAGTTTAATAAACTTTGTCAAAGTAGGATGGTACCGTGGAAAAAGTTTTCACTTCTATAAATAAGAAGTTGAGGCTTTTATTTTTTTGTTCAGAATGGGGCCCATTCTGAATTGTATACTACTATTTTGTAGAGCTTATTAAATTATGTTAATTAGGGTGGCACCGCGAATTTCGTCCCTTGAGTTTTTTACTCAAGGGATTTTTTACTATCAATTTTAAAGGAGAGATTGTATATGAAAAGAGTTATGATAAATGAAATAGACAATTTAATAGGTAAGAAAATACAAATCAAAGGGTGGGTTTATAGAGTAAGAAAGTTAAAAACTATAACATTCATTATAATGAGGGATAGAACTGGTTTTGTACAATGCATTGCAGAAAATAATGCTGTAGATATGAGTACAATAAAGTTAGAATCAGTAATATCAATCTTTGGGGAAGTAAAAGAAGATAAAAACGTGTTAAATCCTTATGAAATAGTAATTGAAGAATTTGAAATAATTAATAGTGCAACAGAAGAATTACCAATAGAAATAAATAAATCTACTTTAGACATTAACTTAGATACTATGTTAGATAATAGAGTTTTGAGCCTACGTCACGAAAAAATCAATTCAATATTTAAAATACAAAACCTGATTGTACAAGGGTTTAGGTATTTCTTATCTAAAGAAGGTTTTACAGAAATTTTCACACCTAAAATTGTGGCTGAAGGTGCTGAGGGAGGAACAGAAGTATTTGAATTGAAATATTTTGAAAAAAAAGCATACCTAGCTCAAAGTCCTCAATTTTATAAACAGATGATGGTAGGTGCCGGATTTGAAAGAGTTTTTGAGGTAGCTCATGTATATAGGGCAGAAGAACATAATACTAGCAGGCATCTTAATGAATATGTTAGCATGGACTGTGAGATGGGATTTATTGAAGATGAAAAAGATATAATGGATTTGGAAGAAAATTTAATTATATTTATAATAAACAAAACATTTCAAGAGGGGAAAAAATATTTAAAAATATTAAATGTAGATTTACCTAAATTAAATACAAAGATTCCAAGAATAAAATTTAGTGAAGCATTAGAAATATTGAGAACTGAATATAATAAATCAGATTTAGATGGAGATTTAGATCCTGATGCAGAAAAATTGATTTGTAAATATTCAAAAGAGAAACTTGGGTGTGATTTTATTTTTTTAACACATTATCCGAGAAAAAAAAGACCAATGTATACAATGCCTTTAGGTGAAAATGAAACTCATAGCTTTGACTTATTATTTAGAGGAGTAGAAATTACAACAGGAGGTCAAAGAATTCACGACTATAACATGTTAATTAATAATATTAAATATAAAGGTTTAACACCAGAAGTTTATCACAATTACACTTCTGTTTTCAAATATGGAATGCCACCACATGGAGGACTTGCAATTGGACTTGAGAGGATTACAGCACAATTACTAGGCTTAGAAAATGTAAGAGAAGCATCATTATTTCCAAGAGATAGAATAAGATTAGCACCATAAGTGTAATTATCACATAGCCAGTAACCTTTAATAGATATATTAGATCATATTAAGGGTTACTGGCTATTATTGTTGGATTTATAATCAGTATTAAATTTTTTAAACCTAAAATTTTATGTTTCCATAGGTGTGAAAGTAACACAATAGTAATTGTGTTACTTTCACTTTGAGTCTATAAGCTAGATGTTCATATACTACAAAAGTCGTGAAAATTTATTTTCACGACTTTGTAAGTCTCATTGGTGTAATAAAATATATTTAAAAAATAAAAAAATTGAACTGGATAATTTACTTAATTCTCAGTTAATGGTATTGTTTAACATGACGGTGAGGTGATATGTATGCATTTAAATACTCCATTTATAAAAAGTTGTATAATTGAGATTTTGAAAGCTATTTTAACTTTAGTTTTTGGTTACTTTAGTTTTAACATATATCAAAGATACAAAAATAAAAAGGATAACAATAAGTTATATGTTCAATTTCTAAAACTTGAGAAAGAAATGATAAATAATAAAACCATAATTGATAATGCTTTAAATGAGTATATATCTCTTGAAGAATTAAACAAACAATTTTATATTGATAATAGCCTAGATACTAATTTAGTAGACCTATATTACTGTGTTAGTCAATTAAATATATATAAAGAAGTACATGTGGAGCATGATAGATATGGGGAACCAGTAAGTGAAGTTACAATATATACGGAAAAACCATATGAATTTATTATGGAATACGAAGCTGACTTATCTTATCTTAAGGAAGACTATCGTGGAAATTCTGATGAAATAAATGATATTGAACGTTCTATTGAAAAGCTTAATAACAAAAATATTTTTAATGACTTTAATGATTTAGAAATTAAATTATTAAAATTTATTGGTAAATCATTTGTATTAGCACCTCAAATAAAATTTTTATATGAAAAAATTAGTAAATTTAATAAATCTAAAGAAAAAATAAAATATTTAACAAGATTTTGCGAATTTATTTTGAGTGAAGAAAACGAATTTAAAAACTCTTTTGATAATTACAATGAAATAATAAGGATTAATAAAAAATTAAATGTAAATAGTAAAGCTTTAGAACTGGATGTAAAATTTACTTTATGGGGAAAAATAGATGCTGATTTATTAGCAGTTTATGATGCAGAGCTATATTTGCAGCTAGAGGAATTTTATACAGAGTTAAATACTTTTAATATATATATAAATAGAAAAGAAACTTTGGATAAAGCAAAAAATATTATAGTGAAAGATTTAGAACCCATTATAAGCGATAATAAAAAACGCTTAAAAAAGATATTATTAAAAACCAATAAATTATTTAAGTCGATTTAAATAAATACATACGTAATGTATTGTAACGAATGAAGACCTGTTAAGCATTGTGGTGCTTAACAGGTGGAGAATCTTTGTAGTATAGAATATGAGGCTAATTAAGAAATAGCTGTTATTTAGAAGAATTAGTTGATTCTACATTAAAATATGAAATAAGAGGGGGGAAATTTAATGAAAATAATTAATTAGGATTGTATCAAAATATGTAAGACAAATGAAGGACCCAGTTGATAACCTCATATCTAACGATGTGGGGTTTACTTTATTTAGATTATATTAATATTCTGAAAGTAACACAAATGTAATTGTGTTACTTTCACATTGGGTCTATTGCCTATTCCTTTAAAACTTCATTTTGAATGTAACATAACGTGTTAACTCTTTACTTTGAATGTGTTATAAATCCCTCTTAATATAATACAAAGACCAGC